>NZ_BBSK01000139.1:0-147410 GCF_001319805.1 Burkholderia sp. E168m22 | reverse complement strand
ATGCCGTTCGACGATCTGGTGGCGATCTACGACGCGCTCGACGACGAGGAATGCGCGTTCCCGTGGCAGGCCGGCGACGTGCTCGTCGTCGACAACATGCTGGTCGCGCACGGCCGCAACCCGTACCGGGGCGCGCGCGACACGCAGGTCATGCTGTTCGACTGAGGATGCCGACGATGAGCGTTTCGTTTCTGGCGTCCGTGCGCGCGATGTTCGCCCCGCCCGCCGCGTTCGACCGGCCGCGGCGCGCGGGCACGCCGCCGCTGCCCGACGCACATGCGCCGGGCGCGGCGCTCGGCGCGCGCGCGATCGACGTCGCGGCCGGCGATTTCCGCTTCTCCGCGCGCCACGTGCGGTTCCGGCTCGGCGCGATCACCGCGATCATCGGGCCGAACGGCTCGGGCAAGACCACGCTGCTCGAAACGCTGCTCGGCTTCCGGCGCGGCGGCAGCGACGTGCGCGTGCTCGACGTGCCGGCCGAACGCTTCATGCGCGATTCGCGGTCGCTGCAGCGAATCGGCGCGCAATTGCAGAAGGTCGAGTATCCCGATCATCTGCGTGTATCCGAGATCGTCGCGCTGCACCGCGCGATGTACGCACACACCGATGCGGCGATCACCGACGCGCTCGGCATCGCCGAACTGCTCGACAAGCCGTGCCGCGCGCTGTCGAAGGGGCAGCGCCAGCGCGTGGACCTGTACGTCGCGCTCGCGCACCGGCCCGAGCTGGCCGTGCTCGACGAGCCGTTCACGGGCCTCGACCGTCGCTATGCGGGCGTCGTGATCGACCTGCTGCGCGACCGCGCAAGCGGCACGAGCGTCGCGATGATCTGCCATTCGGAGGAGGAACTGAGCGTGGTCGACGATCTCGTCTGGGTGCGCGACGGCGGCGTGCGCTACCAGGGCGACCGGGACACGCTGCGCGCCGAGCTCGTCGGCGATGCGCGCGCGGTCCTGTATTGCCGCGACGCAGCCGATGCGCGCGCGCTGCGCAAGCGGCTCGCGGCGCTGCCCGGCGTGACCGGCGTGCGCGTGTCGGCCGCGCACGTGGTCGAGGCGTTCGGCGATGCGACGCTGCATCCGAACGTGCACCGGATCGTCGGCGAACAGGGTATCCAGCATCTCGCGCTCGCGCCGAGCACGCCGGGCGACCTGCTGCGCCTGTGCACCGAGGGCCCGACCCATGACTAAGGTGTTCCTGATCCTCGTGCGCAACGAGCTGCTCGGCTATCTGCGCAGCCGCTCGTCGCTGTTCTGGACGCTGGTGTTCCCGGTGTTCCTGCTGAGCGTGATGCTGTTCGCGTTCGGCGGCTCGGGCTCGCTCGGCACGGCCGACATCGCGTTCGACGTGCCCGGCGGCGCGACGCCGTACAACCAGGCGTGCAAGGCGCAGATCGTCGCCAGCCTGTCGCACAGCGACACGGTGAAGGCGACCTTCGGCGGCCGCGGCACGCCGGCCGAGCGCGTGACCGTCGTGCTCGGCGCCGACGAGCGCACGCCGGCAACGATCCGCTACGACTTCAACGGCTCGCTCGCGGTGAAGGCGGCGTCGCGGGTCGTCGAGA
The DNA here is from genome assembly GCF_001319805.1 of Burkholderia sp. E168m22. Classification (NCBI taxonomy): domain Bacteria; kingdom Pseudomonadati; phylum Pseudomonadota; class Betaproteobacteria; order Burkholderiales; family Burkholderiaceae; genus Burkholderia; species Burkholderia sp. E168m22. The sequence continues at coordinate 145,846 of NZ_BBSK01000139.1, read as the reverse complement.
TCGCGCTCGCACGCTGCGCCGCGCAGCGGCTCGGGCTGCCGGCCGCGCAGGCACGCTTCGAGAATGCCGCGCCCACGCGCCGCCCGTTCGACTATGGCGCGTTCTTCGCGACCGGCATCCTCGTGATGGCGTTCATGGCGATCGGCCTCAACTCGACGACCACCGCGATCGCGGCGCTGCGCGAGCGCAATACGTTCAAGCTGTACGTGTGCTTCCCGGTCTCGCGCGGCGTATTCCTCGCCGCGCTGATCGTCGCGCGGATGGCGATGATGGCGCTGTCGGCGCTCGTGCTGCTGACGGTCGCGCGCGTCGCGTTCGGCATCGCGCTGCCGATCGCGACGCCGGACGGGCTGCGCGCATTGCCGATCGTGCTGCTCGGCGCGGCGATGGTGCTGAGCATCGGCGTGCTGCTCGCCAGCCGCACCCGCTCGCTCGCGGCCGCCGAGCTCGCGTGCAACGTCACCTACTACCCGCTGCTGTTCTTCAGCGACCTGACGATCCCGATGCACGACGCGCCCGCATGGCTGAAGGCCGGGCTCGCGTTCCTGCCGACCAACCAGTTCGCCGTCGCGCTGCGCGGCGCGCTGGTCGACGGCGCGCCGTACGCGCAGCTCGCGCCGCAACTGCTCGGCATGACCGCGTGCACCGCGCTGTTCCTGTTCGCCGCCGCGCGGCTGTTCCGCTGGCACGACGCTTGACGCGTCGCCACGCTGTTTCGACGAAGGAGAGACACGATGAAATCGAACCATCCCATAACCGACTACCTGCTGCACGCGAGCAACTTCCTGCCGGCGATCGTGTTCCTGTTCTACGGCCGGCTCGGCCCCGAGCAGCCGGATCTGCGCTGGACCCACGCGTTCCTGATCGGCGGCGTGCTCGCACTCGTGCACGGCGCGTGGCTGATGCGCCGCGCGGAGCGCAACAGCATCGCGCTCGGCGTCGACCTGTTTCTCGTGATCGGCGCGGTGCTCGCGCTCGTGTCGCCGACAGGTAGCCGTCTGTGGGGCGAGGAACTCGGCCCGGCGGCGATGCTCGTCTGCGTGCTGGTGGTCGGCATCGTGCATACCGCGTGGTCGGACGGCGGCTTCGTCGACGGCACGTTCGTCGACCAGGCGCGTGCGCGGTCGCTGTCGCTCGTGCTGCTCGCCGTCACCGTCGTCGCGCTCGCGGTGTCGATCGCGATGCGCCACAGCCCGCTGTGGGGCGGCGTCGTGCCGCTGATCGCGCTGGTCGTCGTGCGCGGCCGGCTGCGCAAGCAGCTCGCGCGGGCCAGTTGACGATGAACGCGCTGCCCGCCCCCGCGGCACACGCCGCGCAACGGCACGCGCTCGCCGCGGCACTCGGCGACGGCTGGCTCGAAGGCGCGGCCTGCGAGCCGTATGCGACCGACGTCGTGCAGTACAGCGGCGTGCCGCTCGGCGTCGCGCGGCCGGGCTCGACCGCCGACGTGCGTGCGCTGGCACGCGTCGCCGTCGCGCACCGGATCGCGCTCGTCGCCCAGGGCGCGCGCACCGGGCTCGTCGGCGCGGCCGTGCCCGATCGCAGCGGCACGCAATGCGTGGTGTCGTTCGAGCGGATGCGCGCCGTGCGCGCGTTCGATCCGGCCAATCGCAGCATCACGGTCGAGGCCGGCGTACGGCTGTCCGACATCAACCGTCTGGCGGGCGAAGCGGGGCTCTGCGTGCCGATCGATCTCGGCAGCGATCCGGCGGCCGGCGGCCTCGTCGGCGCGAACGCGGGCGGCAGCCGCCTGATCAAGTACGGCGACGTGCGCCGTCACGTGCTCGGCGTCGAAGTGGTGCTTGCGGATGAAGCCGGCACCGTGATCGACGCGCTCGCGCCGCTGCGCAAGCGCAACGCGGGCTTCGACGTCGCGCAGTGCTTCATCGGCGCGAATGGCGCGAACGGCCTCGTCACCGCCGTGTCGTTCGCGCTCGCGCCGCTCGAACGGTCGTCGTGCGCGGCGTTCGTCGCGTTCGCGTCGTACGACGCGGCACTCGCCGGCCTGCTCGCGTTCGAGCGCGCATTCGGCGAGTTGCTGTCGGCATTCGAGTTCATGTCGGCGGCGGCGGTCGGCTGTGTCGCCGCCGCGTTTCCGACATTGCGCGTGCCGTTCGAGGCCGACGCTGCAGCCTGCTACGCGCTCGTCGAGATCGCGACCGGCATGCCGGGGCTCGATGCGTTGCTCGAGGAACGCACCGTCGCGACGCTCGACGCCCTGGCGAACGAACGCGTCGTGCTCGACGCGGCGTGCGCGCCGGCGGAACGGTTCTGGCGGATTCGCGACGCGCTGCCGGCCGCGGTCGCGCAGGACGGCGTGCCGCTGTCGTTCGACGTGTCGTTTCCGCGCGGCGCGCTCGCCGGATTCGTCGCCGATGCCGAGCAGTGGCTCACCGCCGCGCATCCGCCGCTGCGCTGTCATGCGTTCGGCCATTTCGGCGACGGCGGCTGCCATCTCGTCGTGTCGATTCCGCATGCCGAAGCAGCACGCTACGGCGCGCTGCAGCAGGTGGCGCTGCGCGGCGCGCTGTACGACCGCGTCGTACAGGCAGGCGGCTGCTTCAGCGCGGAACACGGCGTCGGGCCGGTCAATATCGCGTACTACCGCAAGCACGTGCCGGCCGCGCAACGGCAGGTCGCATCCGCCATCCAGCACGCCGTCGACCCGCTCGGCCTGATCGGGCGGGTCCGTTACTGATGCACCGTTTCGACACCCCAAGGAAAATTCGCATGATGTCGCCACGCCCGCCCAGCCCCGCCGTCACCGCCGAGCCGGACGATTCATCGTCGGCGGGCATTCCCGCGCTGCCTGACTCAGGCGCGATGGTCAACGTGCGCGGCGTCGCGCATGTCATTGAATTGCCGCCGCGTGACCACGCGCGGCCGGCGTTGTGGCGCGAGCTTGCGCTCTGGCGCAACGATCGGTCGGCTGATGACGCATCGGACGGCGACGCCGAACCGGACGCGCCGCGGGGTTAGGTGAACGTTCGCGCCGCACGCAGAATCAGTTCGTCCCGTCGTACGTGACGATCTCGATCCAGTTCGCGCCCTTGCCGACCGGATACTTGCCGATCGCGTCGAGATGCCCGGTGTGGCCGTCGATCCGGTACACGGCCAGCGTCGGCGACAGCTGCCCCGCCGCGAGCAGATACTTGCCCGACGGATCGATCGCAAAACCGCGCGGCTGCCGTTCGGTCGCGAACGTGCCGATCCGCGCGAGCCTGCCCGATGTCGCGTCGACGCGATACCCGGCGAGCGTGCTCGACGTGCGCTCCGATGCGTACAGGAAACGCCCGTCCGGCGTCAGATGGAGATCGGCGCCCCATGGCTTGTCGCCGTGAAAATCGGGCGGCAGGATCGACACGGTCTGGATCGGCCGCGCATCGGCGCCGCCGTGCGACAGCGCGAGCACGTGCAGCTTGCCGTCGAGTTCGTCGATCAGGTACGCGAAGCGGCCGTTCGACGAGAACACGAAATGGCGCGGGCCCGACTTGTCGGGCAGCCGGTACGCGGGCGTCGTGTCGTCGGTCAGCATTCCCGTCGACGCATCGAACGGCAAGCGCAACCACGCATCCGCGCCGAGCACCGACGCGAACGCGTAGCGGCCGTCCGGCGACTGGCGGATCGCGTGCGCCATCGGGCCGGTCTTCACCGTCTGCCGCACGTCGCCCGCGACGCCGTCCGCGCCGATCCGGTTCACCGCGAGCAGGTTGCCGCCATACGACGCCGAGAACAGGTAGCGGCCCGACGCATCGGTCGACACGTACGCCATGCTGTCCGCGAGCGGCGCGCGGCCCAGCTCGATCAGCCGCCCGTCGAGCGGATTGATCGCGAAGCTGACGACGCGATACGGCGTCGAACGCAATGCCGCGTACAGGCGCCGATGATCGGGCGACAACGCCATCGGCATCACGGTGCCGTCGACCGGCACGGTTTCGATCGCGGTCAGCGCACCGTTCGCCGTGTCGACGCTGAACACCGAGATATCGCGGCTGTCGCTGTTCGACACGTATGCATACGTCGCCGCGTGCGCGAGCGAGGCCGCCATCGTCAACGCAACCGCCGCCACGGCGCGCCGCAGGAGAGTCGTTTTCATGGAAGTGCCGGGAAGTGAAGAAAGGGAACCGCGCATGCAACCGCGGCGCCGGCCCCCTCGGTCGTCCGGCGCCGCGACGTGCGAAACGCGCGCCGCAATCAGAACACCGCGTGCCCGCTGATCAGGCTCGGCAGCCACGTCGAGAAGAACGGCATGTACGTGACGATGTTGATCGCACTGAAGATCGCGAGGTAGTACGGCCACGCCATCTTCGTCGTCTCGCCGATCGACACGTTGCCGATCGCGCAGCCGACGAACTGCACCGACCCGATCGGCGGGTGCACGAGGCCGAGCGAGCAGTTCAGCAGCAGCATGATCCCGAACTGCACCGGCCCGACGCCGCATGCCATCGCGATCGGCAGGAACAGCGGCGTCGTGATCAGGATGTGCGCGGCCATGTCGACGAACGTGCCGAGGAACACCTGGATGATGTTGATGTACAGCAGCATCAGCCACGGCGCCGCGGTCGACTGCTTCAGCAGCCCTTCGATCGCATCGGGAATCTCCAGGTACGACATCTGGAAGCGCAGCATGTTGGACACCGCGATCAGCAGCAGCACGACGCCCGTCGTGCGTGCCGCATGCGACAGCGCGCGGCGCAGCTTCTCGGCCGTCAGCGTCCGGTAGACCACCGCGGTCAGCACCAGCGAGTACACGACGGCGATCGCGGCCGCTTCGGTCGCGGTGGCGATGCCCTTCGCGACGCACACCAGGATGATCGCGATCACCATCAGCCCCGGCACCGCGCCGACGAAGCTGCGCAGCACCGCATACCAGCCGGGAAACCGCGGCAGCGCGGACGAACCGTCCTCGCGGCGCGGATAGCCGTGACGCACGGCCTGCCAGTACGCGGCGGCGAGCACGAAGCCCATCACCCACAACACCGGCAGGAGCCCCGAGAACAGCAGGTCGCCGATCGACACGCCGCTCACCGGCTGGCCGTGCAGCATCCCGGTGATGCCCTGCGCGGCGAACGCGTAGATGATCATGTTGGTCGACGTCGGCATCAGCGCGCCGGCGAGCGACGCATGCGTCGTCACGTTGACCGCGTACGCGGCGCTGTAGCCTTCGCGCTTCATCAGCGGAATCACCACGCCGCCCATCGCCGACGTATCGGCGGTCGGCGAGCCCGACACGCCGCCGAACAGCGTGCAAGCGACGACGTTCGCCATCCCGAGGCCGCCGCGGAAGTGGCCGACGGTCGCCTGCGCGAAGCGCAGGATGCGGTCGGCGATGCCGCCATGCAGCATCAGTTCGCCAGAGAAGATGAAGAACGGCACCGCGAGGAACGAGAACGCGTTCATCCCCGAGATCATCGCCTGCATCGCGGTCGCGATCGGCAGGCCTTCGACCATGTAGGTCAGCACGCACGCAATGCCGAGCGCGAACGACACGGGTACGCCGAGCACGAGAAATATCAGAAAACTGACGGACAGGATCGCGAGTTCCATGGCGTTATTGTCCCGACGAAGAACGACGAAGCGCGAGCAGGTGCTCGAGCGAGAAGAAGATGATCGCAACCGCCGCGGGCATCGTGATCAGGTAGCGCACGCCTTCGGGCAGCCCGATGATCGGGATGCGGTCGCCCATCGTCTCGACGGCCATGCTGCCGCAGCCGATCATGATCATGATCGCGAACGCGATCAGGCTCAGGTGCTGGATCGCGATGACCACCGTGCGCGCCTTCGGCGACAGCCGGCGCACCAGCGAATCGAGGCCGATATGGCCGCCGTCGCGCACCTTCATCGCGGCACCGAACATCGCGATCACGATCACGAGCAACAGCGCGATCGGCTCGACGAAATCCGGCGCGTTCTCGAACACGTAGCGCATCACGACCGCGTAGAACACCAGCACCGTGAGCACCGCGAGACACGACGATGCAATCACGGCCAGCACGCGGAACAGCACGTCGTTCACGCAGCGCAGCAGCGACGCGGCATGCGGCCGCGCGGGCGGCGTGCCGTCCGGGGCGGCGGCCGACCCGCCCGCGGCCGCCGCGCTGTTCAGGGAAGTGCGACGCGTCACTTGGTGGCCTCGATCTCGTCGACGATCTGCTTCATCTGCGGCGTCTTTTCATACTTGATCCACAGCGGCTGCATCGCCTTCACGAACGCCGCGCGGTCGATCTGCGCGGCCGGCAGGATCTTCGCGCCGCCCTTCGTCACCAGCTGCTGCGCGGACGCCTCGCGCGCGGTCCACAGCTTCTGGTAGTACGGCACCGAGTCGGCCGCCGCCTTCCGGATCGCCGCCTGCTCCTGCGGCGACAGCGTGTCCCAGATCTTCTTCGAGAACACCAGCACTTCCGGCGTCATCGCGTGCTGCGTCTCCGAGTAATCGGGCGCGACTTCGTAATGCTTGGTTTCCTCGTACGACGGCAGGTTGTTTTCCGCCGCATCGACGAGGCCCGTCTTCAGGCCCGTGTACACCTCGGCGAACGGCATCGGCGTCGGCGTGCCGCCCATCGCCCGGATCTCGTCGACCATCAGGTCGGACGGTTGCACGCGCACCTTCAGCCCCTTCATGTCGGCCGGCGAGCGCACCGGGCGCTTCGCGTAGATCGAGCGCGCGCCGCTCTCGTAGAACGTCAGCGCGATCATTCCCTTCGCGGTGAACGCATCGAGGATCTTCTGGCCGGCCGGGCCGTACATCGCCTTGCGGAAGTGATCGACGTCGCGGAACAGAAACGGGAACGACGGAATCAGCGACTCCGGCACGATCTCGTTGAACGATGCGCCGTTCACGCGCGCCATGTCGATCGCACCGATCCGCACCTGGTCGACGGTGTCCTTCTCGGAGCCCAGCGCGCTGTTGCCGAACACCTTGATCGAATCCTTGCCGCCCGTCTGCTTCGACAGCGCGTCGCCCATGAACTTCACGGCCATGTTGGTCGGGAAGTTGTCGCCGTGCACGTCCGCCGAGCGGAACACGCGCGCCTGCGCGGACATCGCGAAGCCGGCCATCAACGCGACGGCGAGGGCGGTACGGGAGCCGGTGAATCGGTGCTTCATGGTGAGTCTCCTTGATGGTCGATCGTTGTTGTGCGGCGATCCGTCGGCGGGCACCTGCTTCATCCAGGCGCGTCCTTGAACCGCAGAGTCATACGTCGTATGACGTGTTGAGCGAATGTACGTCGGTTAACCGTTTAACTCACTTGGTGCATACCCCTATAACCCCAACTATCAAGGGCTTTTGGCGGAAATCGGAGAATCGATTTCTCTGTTTATAGGTTTTTCAGCGAAACGTTTTCCGGAAAGGGGTCGGCATGCGAACGGGGCATGATCGTCGCGGTTTCCTGACACTCGGCGGCCTTCTTTCGCTTCGTTTGCCGTCGTTATAGGATGACTGACCACGAAATCGTCACGCCATCGCGGTGCCACGAGCGCGCGCCGGCCTGCCTTCCGCGCGACGCGATTTCGCGTCCGTGGCGCTCCGCCCGGCGACCCCGCGTCGGCGACCGCATCCGCTCCGCCTCAGCCTGACCGGCAGCCCGTCTCCAGCCCGCACGCTCGCGTCGCGGAGCACGCGCCGCCCGAACGACCCGATACCAACCCGGCATCGCGCAGCCGATGCCTCTTCAGGAGATCTCCGTCATGACACTCCCCCTTTCCCGGCCCAATGTCCGGCCCAATGCCCGGCCGAACCGGCGCCCGCGCGTGCTCGGCCTGCTCGCCGCGCTGCTCGCCACCGCCGCGGCGCTCACCGCGTGCGGCGGCGACGAGGCGAGTACCGGCGGCGGCGCGGCGTCCACCGCACCGCCCGCCACCAGCGTGTTCCAGGTCGGCACGACGACCGTCGACCCGAACCTGCCGGCCGAACCGGCGCTGCCCGCCGATACGCAGGTATGCAGCACGCTCGAAGCCGCCAATACGCTCGTGAGCCGCCCCGACGGCTCGCTGCCGCCGGAGGCCGACCCGTCGACGGCCGGCGTCGGCAAGGCCGTGCCGGCCGCGACGGCCAACCCCGATCAGGCGCGCATCCAGGCCGCGCTCGACGCGTGCGGCGCGGCGGTCGACGCTGAAGTCGGCGCGACGATCGCGGCGGCGGACGCCGCGGCCACCGCCGCGCAAAAGGCGGCCGCCGCGCCGAACGTGAACCTCGCCGGCGCATCCGGCGAGGAACTCGCGAAGCCGAAGTACCGCGCGAGCAAATTCGCGGTGCGGCTCGTCGTCAATCACGCGGGGCCCGGCAACGGCTTCATCAGCGGGCCGCTGACGCTGCCGTCCGGCGTCACGCTGTGGATCGACAAGGGCGTCACGCTGTATGCATCGCGCGACGTGAAGGCGTATTCGCCGAACGCCGCCGGGCCGTACTGCGGCAACACGGCCGTCAGCGCGACGAAAGCCGGCAGCTCGTCGAACTGCGCCGCGCTGATCACCGGCACCAACCTCGTCAACGCGGCGGTGGTCGGCGACGGCCGGATCGACGGGCGCGGCTACGCGGAGCTCGTGACGTCCGATGCGAAATACCCGCTGATGAAGGTCGACCTGACGTGCTCGAACACCTACGCGGCCTACAAGAGCGGCACCGTGGCGCCCGACGGCACCGCGTGCGACGACGGCGGCACCGTCGTCGATTCGAAATCGACGGTGCGCAACATGACGTGGTGGGATCTCGCGTATCTCGGCAACATGGTGCAGAACGGCACGACCGGCTTCGGCTCGCAGTCGAATTTCCGGCTGATGGTGTTCAACTACGCGAAGAACCTCACGCTGTACCGCATCACGCTGAACAACAGCCCGAATTTCCACGTGGTGCCGAGCGGCGTCGACGGGCTGACGATCTGGAACGTGAAGGTGCAGACGCCGACGCTCGCCGCGTTCGCGAACCCGGCCGGCAACGGCAACCCGCTGTACAACGGGCAGACCTTCAACGCGGACAACGTGAAGAACACCGACGCGTTCGACCCGGGCGCCGCGTCGAAGCCGACCTCGGCGGCGCTGTCGACCGGCAGCACGACGACGTCCGCCGCCGCGATCTCGTTCGACGGCTACCTGAAGAACTTCGTGTTCGCATACAACTACGTGAGCACCGGCGACGACGACATCGCGCTCAAGGGCAGCAACAATCCGGCGCCCGCCGGCTCCGGGCTGTTCGGCATCGACGGCAATCGCGACGTGCGCGCCGATCGCAAATGGGGCGTCGTGATCGCGCACAATCACATCTACTGGGGGCACGGCATCTCGATCGGCAGCGAGACCAACGGCGGCGTGACCAACGTTCAGGTGTACGACAATGCGTTCCGCGATTCGGAAGAAGGGCTGCGCATCAAGTCCGACTATGCGCGCGGCGGCGAAGTGAGCAACATCCACTACGCGAACATCTGCATCCGCGACGCGAAGAACGCGCTGCTGTTCACGCCGTACTACAGCACGAAGGCCGTGCCCGCGAGCGGCCCGCTGTACCCGAACTTCCACGACATCTCGCTCGCGAACGTCGTGATCGAGGGGGCGGCCGGCGTGAAGCTGCAGGGGTTCGAGGCGAACACCGGCGGCTACGGCGAGCCCGCGTTCCCGCTCGTGATGTCGCTGACCGACGTGGTGGCCGATACGCCCGACAGCATCGCGACGATCGCATCCGACGCGAACCTCACGCTGCGCAACGTGAACCTGCCGGTGTTCCCGTCGACCGCGAACCGGGTCGCCGTCAACGGCACGGCGGTCCATGCGATCGACCCGGCCAGCGTGCTCGACTGCAGCAAGGCATTCGTCGACTTCCCGGGCATCGACCAGTCGAACCCGTTCGGGTCGACGTGGGCGCCGGCGCTGTAGCGCGCGGTCATTCCGTCGCCATCGCGCGTGCCGCCTGGCAGGCACGTGCGATGCGCGCCGCGACATCATGCAACGCAAAAGGAGCCAACGATGTCGACCACGAAGCCATCAGCGTACCCCGACCCGGCTACCCCGCCGAACGCCGGCGACGAAGGCCCCGCAGGCGCGCCGGGTATCGGCGAGGACACGTGCCGCGTCTGCCGCGGCACCGGCAGGGTGGAGGGCCAGCCATGCGTCGTCTGCGGCGGGACCGGCAAGATACTGCAGGGAATCGGCGGCGGATAGGTAAAAAGGCCGCCGCGCCGGCGCGCGTCGCGCGCTCAGGTCTGCATGACCAGCGACGTCAGTTGCGCGGCGCGCGCCACGTCCGTCTTCGTGTAGATCGACTTGATCTGCGCGCGGACCGTGCCGATCGACACGCCGCGCAGCGCCGCGCACTCCTGCGGCGAGCGTCCGTCGCAGCACAGCAGCACGGCCAGCTCGGCTTCCGCCGACGACAACCCGTAGAACACCCGCAAGCGTTGCGCGCGCGCCGACGGCGCACGCAGGTCCGCGGCCGTCATCAGCGCCGCGACGCCGGGCCGTTCGCGCGCGAGGCGCGACTGTTCGGGAACGGGGATCAGCGCAAGCGGCAGCGGCTCGCCCGTCGTACGCCGCAGCAATAGCCCGCCGCGCGCGAACGCATACCGCCATTGCGTGTCATCGACGCAGCCTTCCGGCGCGAAACGGCCGTTGACGATCCGCAGCGCCGGTTCGGCGGCGATCAGCTGATCGGCCGCGCGGTTCGTATAGCGCAGTTCGCGCCGCGGGCCGAGCAGGAACACGGGCACCGGCACCGCATCGAGCGCCGACTCCGCGGCGGCCACGCGTGCTTCGAGTTCGCCGATGCGCGCATGGATGCGCAGCGCGCGACTGATGTGGCCGCCCATGATTTCGATGGTGCGGCGCTGCGCGTCGGACAACCCGTGCGATTCCGGGCCGCTCTGTACGCTGAGGAAAGCGCCGGCGCCCTCGCCGCGATGGATGTACAGGCCCGAGATGCCGCCGAGCCCGAACGGATGCATGAATTCCCGATAGAACACGCCATGTGTACGCTGCCGCACCGACAGGTGCTTGACGTCCTCGAACCAGCGCCCTGCCGGCCAGTCGGCGGCAACCGGCACGACCGGGTCGTACAGGTAGAACTCGGTGTTGTAGCGGTGGTGGCATGCGGCGACCCATGACGGATCGTCGCCGGCTGCCCGCTCGATTGCCGGCATCCGCGCCGCGTCGTCGAACGACAGCAGTGTGGCCATGCGCGTGCCGACCGTCAGACGCAGCCCGTCCAGCACCGCTTCCCACCGTTGATCGCCCAGTGCCGCAGCGTAGACGTCATCGATCCATGCCGAGGGAATCAATCCGTTCATCTGCATCTGGCCACCCCGCGCCGTGCGTTTTTGTCGAACGCCGTTCGGGCATCTTACTCAATCGGTCTGATTGTTCAAATTGCCGATGCGGATTTGGCCGAAATACCACGTTTGTCACCGTTTCTCGTCAGACGTAATGGTGGTTTTTGACACGGCGGGCGTGGAATCGGTGGTGATGCAGACGGCCGATGGCGCCTGCGGCGCGGGTCGCGCGGAACGAAATCTTGTCGCAGGTAGAGGGGTTCGAGGCTGGATGCGACGCGATGAAACGCGGTTCGGTACCCGCCCCGACGATGCACTTACTTCATCGTCAAGAACCGCGCTTCCATCTGGTCGATCTTCGCGAGCACGGCTTCGCTCAGCTTCCTGACGTGACGCGGCACGTCGGGCGTCGACAGCAGTTCCTCGATACGTCCGCGCCAGTATCTCGGATGCCGGACGCGCCCCGCGCCCGACATCGATACATCGTCGACGTCCGTCTCGCTGTCCAGCAGCGCCACCATGCGCTGGATATGGGAGAGCTCTCGTTCTACGTAGTCTCGTGCGAGCATATTGATTGAAATTCCCCGAAATACGACATCAGGCCTTCCGTCATCAACGCGCCGTCGGCCGCGGCGCCAACGACGCACTGCGGACCTGCACATCAGCGTACGCGACGACCGTGTCAATCGACTGTGCGAACGCTTACAGCGATCGACACGCAACGACAGGCCTGTTCGATTGTTCTGGTGATATCCGGTCCCCGGCGCCTTGTAGATCATCGTAGGCGTACCGCTCGGCGACGGCATCCCCAAAAGTGGGGATGCCGGCCGATATGGGTCGGGGAATCGTTGCCGGAAACGACGAGGGCGAAAAACGCAAGCGGGCGCGACGGCGCGACGGACCATTGTTGTCCGGCAACACGATGGCGACGATTCCGGCGCTCCGCTCACTTTCACCTCCGACGAATCGGCCGTCGTGCCTGTCGCCCCTTGCATGTCGATTGGCGCGCTTTGCGAGTGAAGTGGCACGCAAAAAGCGGCATCATGGCGCATCACTTCTGCAACGGAATCCCGCCCATGAATATCGATACCGACCTCCCCGTCATGGTCACCGGCGCGACCGGCTACGTCGCCGGTTGGCTCGTGCAGCGGCTGCTCGAGGCCGGCGTGACGGTCCATGCGGCCGTCCGCGACCCCGACAGCCCTGACAAGCTCGAGCATCTCCAGCGCATCGCGGCCGGCAAGCCCGGCACCCTCCGCTATTTCCGCGCGGACCTGCTCGAACCCGGGTCGTACGCCGACGCGATGGCCGGTTGCGGGACCGTGTTCCATACCGCGTCGCCCTTCACCGTCACCGTCCGCGATCCGCAGAAGGAGCTGGTCGATCCGGCGCTGCTCGGCACGCGCAACGTACTCGAGACGGCCAACCGCACGCCGTCAGTGCGGCGCGTCGTGCTGACCAGCAGTTGCGCGGCGATCTACGGCGACAACGCGGACCTCGCCGCGACGCCAGACGGTGTGTTCACCGAAGCAATCTGGAACACCAGTTCGTCGCTGACCCACCAGCCCTATTCGTATTCGAAGACGGTCGCCGAGCGCGAAGCGTGGAAGATCGCCCGCCAGCAGCAACGCTGGGATCTCGTCACCATCAACCCGTCGCTCGTGATCGGGCCCGGCATCAACCCGTACGCGACGTCGGAAAGCTTCGAAATCGTGCGGCAGATGGGCAACGGCACGATGAAGGCCGGCGTGCCGGATCTCGGCCTGGGTGCGGTGGATGTCCGCGACGTGGCCGATGCGCATCTGCGTGCGGCGTTCCTGCCGAACGCCAACGGCCGTTACATCGTGTCGGCACACGACACGAACCTGCCGGCGATGGCCGCCACGCTGCTGGAACGGTATGGCGCCGACTACCCGATTCCGCGGCGCATCCTGCCGAAGTGGCTGGTGTGGCTGATCGGCCCGCTCGCGAACAAGAGCGTGACGCGCCGCGTGGTCGCCCGCAACATCGGGCTGCCCTGGCGCGCCGACAACAGCCGCAGCCGCAACGAGCTCGGGATGCGCTATCGCCCGCTCGCCGAGTCGATGAACGACTTCTTTCAGCAGCTCGTCGAAACCGGGCAATTACGGCGATGAACCGCTTCGCGATCTCGCCCGGCTGGCAGGTCATGATGGTCGACCTTGGCCTGCGCGCCGACGAACTGCTGCGGCGCGCGCAGTTGCCCGCCGATCTGTTCACGCGCCCCGAGAACGGGTTGACGACCCGCGAGTACTTCGGCCTGTGGCGCGCGATGGAAGACATGGCGAATACGCCGGCCGTCGCGCTGCGCATCCTCGATCTGCTCTCCGTCGAAACCTTCGATCCGCCGCTGTTCGCCGCGTTGTGCAGCCCGAATCTGGAGATCGCGATCCGGCGCATCGGCCAGTTCAAGCCGCTGATCGGCCCGATGCAGTTGCGTGTGTCGCACGAGGTCAATGCGCTCACCCTCGCCGTCGACTTCCTGGAACGCGACGTACCGCCGCCTGGCATGCTGGTCGCGGCCGAACTCGGCTTCTTCGTGAAACTCGCGCGGCTGGCGACCCGCACCGAGCTGCCGGCACGCGCCATCACGCTGCCGCGCGACGTCAGCCCCCATCCCGGCTATGCGCGCTTTTTCGGCGTGACGCCGCAGTACGGCGATGCGCCTTCCGTGAGCGTGACGCTGCAGGATGCGCGGCGTCCGTTCGTCACCGCGAACCATGCGATGTGGCAGATTTTCGAACCCGACCTGCGCCGCCGCCTCGACGCACTGTCGGCCGAGGCCGGCATCGTCGAGCGCGTGCGCGCGGCGCTGCTCGAATTGATTCCGGGCGGGCTCGCCACCGCGGACGGCGTCGCGCAAACGCTTGCGATCAGCAAACGGACGCTGCAGCGGCGGCTCGGCGACGAAGGCGCGAACTTCAAGACCCTGCTCGCGGAAGTCCGCGAGAAGCTCGCGTGGCATTACCTCGATCGCTCGGACCTGCCCTACAGCCAGATCGCTTTCCTGCTCGGCTACCAGGACCCGAATTCGTTCTTCCGCGCATTCAATGAATGGACCGGAATGACGCCCGAAGCCGCCCGTTCACGCACGGCGCGTTAATCAACGCGAAGCGGCCCGCCCTGTCTATCCGGCCATTCCATATCAGCCGGGCGTGCCGCTGCGCTTCAAGCCGAAAATGAAATCGGCTTCGACCGACGCGCCCTTCGGCAATTGCAGCACGCCGACCGACGAACGCGTATGGATGCCGGCGTCGCCGAGCACCGCGACCAACACGTCCGACGCGCCGTCGGCCACTTCGCTCTGCATCGTGAAGTCGGGCGCGCTTCGCACGTACACGGTCATGCGCGGTACCGTCGCGATCGCATCGAGCGTGCCGCAATGCTTGCGGATCAGCGACAACGCGCGCAGCGCCGAGATACCGGCTGCCCGGCGGCCATCGTCCAGCGAAACGGATTCGCCCACGATGCCGACGAAATGCACGACTTCACCGATTCGCGGCACCTGGCCGGCAATGTAGGCCGTGCTTCCGTCGACCAGAACGGGCGTGTACTTTCCGCCGATCCTGATCGTTTCGTCCGGATCGAATCCGAATTCGGCTGCGACCTGTTTCAGTTTGTCATCCCTGTTCATCAGTGAATTCCCCAATCCCTCTGAAAAAAGATAAAGAATAATTGAGTCTCCGAAGCTTGTCCCGCACGAAAAGATCGGTCACGAACGATCCAGTCAAACCACTTCTCAGGTGTTCGAAGCAGTCGCGGATTGCCATATCGGCAATGGAATTCACCGTCTCAGCAATTTTCTTCATCATTTCGGTTGAAACCGCTATCATGTATGGACACAAACCTGAAGAGTGATATATGGCAACTTACAAGGAACTGAAGGCTCAAATGGACGCTTTGGCCGAGAAAGCCGAAGCCGCGCGCGCCGCTGAATTCCAGGCGGTCGTCGACGACATCCGCACAAAAGTCGCGGAATACGGCATTACCGAAAAAGACATTTTCGGTACACGCCGTGGTCGGCCGGCCAAACAAGCGGGCGCCCCCGTGCAGGCAAAGTATCGCGATCCGAAGACCGGGGCGACCTGGTCGGGCCGCGGTCGCGCGCCCGCATGGATCAAGGATGCGAAGAACCGCAATCGATTCCTGATTCAGGAATAAGCATCCCGGCATGGGCCGGCGCGTGATTCAACGCGCCGTCCGGCGATTTGGGCATTGATTGGCGCATCGATACCGGCGGGTTTCCGACGCCGCTCCGGTTGACGAGGTCTTGCCCGATCGGCGTGTCGCGCATCGGCCAATCGGCCAATCGCACCGCAAGCCAATCCTTTCTTCAGCGTTCGTAATAGACGGCAAGCCAGACGGTTTGCACTTCGTCATGCGTCCACGCGACACGATGACGGCAATGCGGCTCGATCAGCACGTAATCTCCCGCGCGCATATCGAGCCGCGTTGCATCTTCTTCGAATTCGAGCACGGCCGCGCCGGACAGCAACACGACCCATTCGGCCCGCGCGTCGTCATACCAGAACCCGTCCGGGCTCGCATGGCCCATCGATACGATTCGCTCGACGTTCACGCGCGGGCTCGTCACGAGCAGGTCAATTCGCTCGTCGCCGCCGCGCCGCCCGTCGACGCTGAATAAATTACCGGTTTGAAGTTGCATGGCTTCGCCTCGTCGTTGATCTTCGGGTAAATGCTGCGGCTTTAAAGACGACGGGAATGGTCGCATCAGCCTGACATTGCGCTGGTCTGCACGGACGTCGTCAAATGTCTGATAAAAAGATGAAGAGCGGGTGCAACTTTACCGACGCTCATTCATTGGCGCGATAAAGTACATCGCGACATTCTTTTAGCGACGCGCGCGCCATAGCGCGCCATTTCGGTAAAAGCCGGCCGACATCCCGCCGGCGTCCGCAGCGTCGGACCAAGCTCTTCACGCAAATAACGGGCTGGCGAGCACGCGTCGATCGACGCATTTTCCGTTCGCAGGCCGGCATGAGCAAGCATCGGCACGGACATTCATTCTTTATTTCGATTCGAGGTCGCGTTTGCCCGATGAGTCGTTGATATCGATGCGAGTGCGGACAAAGCCCCCCGTCAAACCCGCCCCCTCAACCACGCCAGCAACGCCGCCTGCGCACTTCCTTCCGCCACCGGCGCCGACGTCAACAGGTAGTAATCCGATCCATCCTCGACGAACCCCATTGGCGCGACCAGCACACCGCTTTCGATGTCGTCGCGCACCAGATGCCACGGCCCGATCGCGACGCCCAACCCCGCAACGGCCGCCTGCAGACTGAAGTAGAAGTGATCGAACCGCTGCCCGCGCCCGTTCGCGGCCGGCTGATTCGACGCCGCCGCCCACGCGTTCCATGCGTCCGGCCGGGTTCGCGTATGCAGCAGCGCGGCGTCGGGCCTCAACGCGCGGCCGCCGCGCCGCGATGCAAACCACGCACCGACCTTGTCCGGCCGGCAAACCGGCCCCACCCGCTCGGCGAACAGATGCTCGGCGTGATACCCCGCCGGCCACGCGAAATCGTTGCGACGTATCGCCATGTCGATACCGCTGTCGAACGAGAACGGGCCGCCCGCGGCGGCCAGATGGATATCGACGCCCGCATGCCGCGCCTGGAAATCCGGCCAGCGCGGGATCAGCCAGCGCATCAGTAGCGTCGGCTCGCACGACAGGACCGAACGCCGCGCACGGGCGGCCTCGGTGCGCAACGCGTGGGCGGCGTGACGCATCAGGTCCAGTCCATCATGGACGGCCCGGGCGAGTGTGCGGCCTGCCTCGGTCAGGAACACGCGACGACTGCGCCGCTCGAACAGCGCCACGCCGAGATCGTCCTCGAGCAGACGCACCGCGCGGCTGACCGCGCCGTGGGTCAGGCACAGCTCGTCGGCCGCGCGACTGAAATTCTCGTGACGCGCCGCCGCGTCGAAACAACGCAGCGCCATCAGCGACGGCAGGTTCGTCCGAATCGATTGTGATTCGAACTCACCATTCTGGTCAGAAATCATCGTTTTTCCTAGTGAAGCACGATCGATAGGATTGTGCCATCAACCCATCCAGCGTAGGAGAAACGTATGACCGAATGGATAGTCGTAGTCACCATTACGCTGCTGGCCGTCATCAGCCCGGGGCCGGATTTCGCGATGGTCACGCGCAACAGCCTGATGCTGTCGCGTCGTTCCGGCGTGCTCACTGCATGCGGGATCGGGCTCGGTGTAACCGTCCACGTGAGCTACACGCTGCTGGGCGTCGGGCTGCTGATCCGTCAGTCGCCGTGGCTCTTCAATGCCGTCAAGCTGATCGGCGCGATCTACCTGATCTACCTCGGTGCGAAGATGCTCATGACGAAATCCGGCGGCGTGCAAGCCGACAGCCGCGTGGCGGCGCTGTCGGATCTCGCCGCGCTGCGCACGGGCTTCCTGACCAACGCGCTGAATCCCAAAACCACGGTGTTCATCGTCAGCCTGTTCATGCAGGCCGTCCGGCCCGACACGCCGTTGATCGTGCAACTCGGCTACGGCGCGTTCATCGCGGCCGCACATGCCGGCTGGTTCAGCCTCGTCGCGATGTGTTTCTCGGCCACGGCTGTCCGCGATCGGCTGCTGTCGCTGCGACACTGGATCGATCGCACGTTCGGCTGCCTGCTGGTGGGCTTCGGCGTCGCGCTCGCCATCGCACGCGGCGGGCGCTGACGCCCGACCCGTACGGACGCGCGGCGGCGGGTGCCCCGCGCCAGGTGCCCTGCGCCGGGTGCCCCGCGCCACCAACCTCAGAACGTCCGTGCGATCGTTCGTGCCTCGTCGATCGCCCGACTCCGGTCGACCTTCCCGTCCGGGCCGAACAACGTGCGCTCGACGACGATCCCCGTGATGTCCGTCACGCCCACGAACTTGAGCCACGTTTCCATGTAAGGGCGCTGCAGATCGAACTCGGCGGCCGGCGTAAACGACCCCGGCGACTGATAGGCGAGCCCGCGCGCGTAGACCACCGCCGCCTTTTTACCGGCCAGCTTGCCGGTGAAACCCGTTCCGTCGAACGTGAACAGCACGTCCTTCTGCGAGATCACGTCGATCAGGTGCTTGAGCTTGTACGGAATGCTGAAATTCCACAGCGGCACGCCGAACAGGAACTTGTCCGCTTCGTGGAACGGCGCCGCGAGCCGCTCGATCTGCTGCCACGCAGCCGCCTGCTCCTGCGTCAACGCCGTGCCGCTCAGTCCGGCATATTTCGCGGCCAGCGCGGCGCCATCGAATTCGGGCATCGTCAGATCCCAGATGTCGAGCTTCCGGATCTCGTGATCGGGATGGGCGTGCCGGTACGCGTCGAGAAACGCACCGCACACCTCGATGGACGCCGAATAGGCCTTGTTGGGTGAGCCTTCGATATAGAGCACGTGTGTCATGGCGCCGATCCTTGCCAAGCGTGACGACGGCGCGCGGGATGCGCGCTCGCCCACTGCCCTTCGCAGCCTAGCGGGTCGGCCTATAATCCGGAAACGATATTAATTGATCAAATTAACCCGGATTGGTGATGAATGAACGCTCCCCTCGACACGGCGCTGCTTCATACGTTCGTTGCGGTCGCCGACGTGCGCAGCTTCACCGGCGCCGGGCGCCGGCTGAACCTCAGCCAGTCCGCAGTCAGCGCGCAGATCGTTCGTCTCGAGGAGCAGGTCGGCCAGGCGCTGCTCGCGCGCAACACGCGCAGCGTCACGCTCACCGCGCATGGCGAGACGCTGCTCGGCTACGCGCGTGCGATGCTCAATCTGAGCGAGGAAGCGCGCGCCAGGCTGGGAACGGGGGACGCCATCGACGTCAAGCTGCGGATCGGTGTATCGGAGGACTTCGCAACTGGCTGGCTGCCGGACCTGATGCGCCGCCATGGCGCCGCGCGGCGCGGCCTGCGGCTGGATCTGGTCGTCGACATCGGCGACAGCCTGTTTCAACGGCACGCCAACGGCGAATTCGATCTCGTGATCGGCAGCCGGTGCTCGCACGCGGGCCACGGCGCGACGTTGTGGCAGGAACCGCTCGTCTGGGCGTTCGCGCGTCACGAGCCGCTTCCGGAAGGCGACGTGCCGCTCGCGTGCTTCCCCGATCCGTGCCCGTACCGCGGCGCCGCCATCAAGGCGCTCGCGCTGGCCGGCATGCGCTACCGGATCGCGTGCGAAAGCCCGAGCGTGACCGGCATCCGCACCTTCGCGCGGGCCGGCATCGCGATCGCGCCGGTGCCGCGCAGCGCGATCGACGACACGCTTCGCGAATTGGGTTTGCCCGAAGGCTTGCCGGAATTGCCGGCGATGGAACTCGTGATGATGCACGACGCGCGGATGCCGGCGGCCGCCGAATTCGCCGCGATGATTCTGGACGAGACCGCTGCCCGCACGGGCGCGGGCAAGCGCGGCCGTGCGTAGCGGGTAGCGCCCGCGAAGATACCCGCGGGGCACGCCCGGCGCCCCGCCTCGCTCAACGCTTCGCACTCCATTCGATACGTCCGCCGGCCGGCTCCCGGCTCCGCCCGAGCAGCGCCGCCAGCGACATGTCCGCGAGCTTGCCGAACGGCGCGCGCAGCAGGCTCGGCAAACTCCAGCGCCCCTGCACGAACACGCCCTTCGCATGACTCATCGCGCGGAATCCCTCGATACCGTGATACGCGCCCATCCCGCTCGGCCCGACGCCGCCGAACGGCAAGTCTTCCTGCGCGACGTGCAGGACCGTGTTGTTGATGCCGACGTTGCCCGACGTGGTCCGCTTGAGCAACGTCTCGCAGTCGCCATCCCGCGCACCGAAGTAATACAGCGCCAGCGGCCGCGGCCGCGCGTTCACGTAATCGACGACCTCGTCGATCGTGCGATACGTGCGCACCGGCAGGATCGGCCCGAAGATCTCTTCGCGCATGACGGCCGTGTCGTCGGCCGCGCCGACGATCAGCGTCGGCGCGAGCGTCCGCTTGCGGGTCGCCGCGCCTTGCGGATTCACGCCCGCCTCGATCACCCGCGCCCCGCGGCTGCGCGCTTCGTCGACGAGGCCTTTCAGGCGGTCGTAATGCCGGTCGCTGACGATCGACGTGTAGTCCGGGCTGGTCGGCCCGTCCGGATAGAAACGCGCGACGGCCGCGTCGTATTGCGCGACGAACGCGTCCAGATCGTCTTCGTGCACCAGCGCATAGTCGGGCGCCACGCACGTCTGTCCGCCGTTCGACAGCTTGCCGAACACGATGCTCGACATCGTGCGGCCGTCGACGTGCCCCCTTGCGACGATCGCCGGGCTCTTACCGCCCAGTTCGAGCGTGACCGGCACGAGATTGTCGCTCGCTGCCTTCATGACCTGGCGGCCCACCTGCGTGCTGCCGGTAAACAGCAGATGATCGAACGGTAACCCGCTGAACGCGGCGCCGACGTCCGGGCCGCCGAGCACGACAGCGACTTCCTCGCTCGGGAAGGTATCGGCAAGCATGCGGCGCATCACTTCGCTGGTGCGCGGCGTCAGCTCCGACGGCTTGAGCATCGCCCGGTTGCCGGCGGCCAGCGCGGTCGCCAGCGGAATGAACGTCAGCGCGAACGGGTAATTCCACGGCGCCATCACGCCGATCACGCCCAGCGGCTGGTATTCCACGTGAGCCTGCCCGGGGCGATAGAAGAGGCCGACGTGCCGGCGCTGCGGCTTCATGAAGCGACGCAGGTTGCGCGTCAGGTAATCGATCGCCTGGATCACGCCGACCAGTTCCATGATCGCGGTTTCATGGCGCGAGCGATGGCCGAAATCGGCGCTGACCGCCTCTTCCACGTCGCGGCGGTGGGCCAGCACCACGGCCCGCAATCGCGCGAGCCGCGCCTTGCGCAGTTGCAGGCTCGGCGGCCCCTCGGCGACGAACGCGCTGCGCTGGCGGGCCAGCAATGCCGCTGGATCGATGCTCGAAGGGGATTCTGCGGGGACGGCCATGGTGCACCTCACGAGGTTGCGTCAATGTAGACACTGTCAACTTGCCTGCGACGGATCATAGGACCACAATGTGTTCCTTGTCAACATAGGGGCAATACGATGTCGTTGGATGAGGATGCGGATGCCGGACAAAAGACTTATCACCACGGGGATCTGCGTCGCGCGATCATCGAAACGGCGCTCGATACGCTGCAGGAACAACAGGGCTGGCAGTTCACGTTGCGCGAAATCGCGCGGCGCGCGAACGTCAGCCACTCCGCGCCGTACCGGCATTTCCCGGACAAGGCCGCGCTGCTGCACGAGCTCGCGCTGATCGGTTTCGATCGCCTGCACGACGATCTCGTCGCGTCCGTCGATCCCTCGGCCGATGCACCGGATGTCCTGCTGGCGCTCGCCCATGCCCATCTCGCGTTCGGGCAACGCAACCCGGATCTGTATCGCCTGATGTTTGCCGCGGACGCGGGAGAGCCTTCGGATATCCATCTCGACCCGCGCGTGCAGGCACCCTTCCTGCTGGTCGTCGAGATCCTCGAACACGGGCAGCGTGCCGGCACGATTCGCCCGCGCCCGGCGCTGGGTCAGGCAACCGCGTGCTGGGCCCACCTCCATGGCCTGACGATGCTCGCGATCGACCGGCGGCTGGTGCGCGAGAAGGTCGGCGATCACGCGATCGAAGATGCGCTGACGACGTTGCTGGACGGACTCGTGCTGCCTGAGAAGCGCCCGCGGGCGACCAAGGCGAAAAAGTCTTGACCTTTAACTTCACTTGAAGGTTATGGTTTGCCTCGGCAGCGTATCGAGGCCATGGGTATGTGTACTGCCATCCGACAATCAGGCGGCGCGTCGAAGACGTTCGCCCGTGGCCGGTCACCAGGAAACCGCATCATGAGCAAGCGCATCCTTCACGTCGTCAGCAATGTCGCGCACTACGCCGATCCGTCGCAACCGACCGGCCTGTGGCTGTCGGAACTCACCCATGCCCATCACATCTTCGCGGCAAGAGGCTATGAGCAGCAGCTCGTGAGCCCGAAAGGCGGCGTGTCACCACTGGAACCGCGCTCGCTCAAATGGCCGCACGCCGACGCCGCGTCGAAGGCATGGCGCGCCGACAAGGCGAACGCGGCGCTGCTCGCGCACACCGCGCGCCCGGACGGGATCGATCCGGCCGGGTTCGACGCGATTTACTTCACTGGCGGCCATGCGGTGATGTGGGACTACCCGGACGATGCGGGACTGCAACGGCTCACGCGCGAGATCTACGAGCACGGTGGCATCGTGTCGTCGGTCTGCCACGGCTACTGCGGGTTGCTGAATACGAAGCTGTCGAACGGTTCGCTGCTGGTCGCCGGGCGCCGGATCACCGGCTACTCGTGGGTGGAGGAAATCCTGGCCGGCGTCGCGAAGAAGGTGCCGTACAACGTCGAACAGCAGATGCGGGAGCGTGGCGCGCGCTATGAGAAGGCGCTGCTGCCGTTCACGTCGAACGTCGTCGTCGACGGCCGCATCGTGACCGGCCAGAATCCGCAATCGGCAAAGGCAACGGCCGAACAGGTCGTCGCGCTGCTGTCACTCGGCGCGCCGGCGCACGTCTAACGGCCGGTCGTCCGGCGCGGCACCGGTTCGTCGCCGGTGTCGGCAGCGACGGCATCGCCCGGGTGCGCCGCATGCTCCGACCGGATTCGCGACAGCGGTCCTTTCGCGCGGGCCGCACGATCGACCGTATCGGGTTTCGCGCCGAGTCCGGCGATCAGTGCGACGACGTGCGCCTTGCTGCGCGCGAGCCGCACCTCCAGCGCCTCGATGTCCCGCACCTTGCGGCACAGTGCATCCAGCAACGGTCCGCATTGCCACTGCGTCAGGTCGGACGGCACCA
This sequence comes from Burkholderia sp. E168m22, assembly GCF_001319805.1. Lineage (NCBI taxonomy): Bacteria > Pseudomonadati > Pseudomonadota > Betaproteobacteria > Burkholderiales > Burkholderiaceae > Burkholderia > Burkholderia sp. E168m22. Next base: position 122,743 of record NZ_BBSK01000139.1, on the reverse strand, counting down.
GCGTGCGAATCTCGTCCAGACTGAAGTCCGCCCTCTGCGCCGCCGTGATCAGATCGAGCACCGTCACCGCTTCCTGCGGATACGTGCGATAGCCGTTCGCTTCGCGTTCGACCAGCGTCAACAAGCCGATGCGTTCGTAGAAACGGATGCGAGAAGGCGTAATTCCGGTGCGTTGCGCCAGTTCCCCGATCTTCATGTCCCGATACTCCCCGGCCGGAACGGATCCGGCCATTCATCCCCACCGCGACAGCCAGCACTCTCCTCACGTTGATTCGCTATCCGATATTTATCGTTACCTGCCCGATGACCGGATTCGCGCTCAGATCACCTCGAAACGCAAGCCCGCGTGGCGAACGAGACGGTCGATAAAACGCTGGTCGAACATCGTCGCGGGCGTCCAGAAACCGCCACCGCGCCCGGTCTTCACACCGTCACGGCTGCCATCGAGCGCGAGACTGATCGCAGCCTGGCCGAGCATCTTGCCGGTGGAGCCATAGCCCGGATCGCGATCGCCGGTGACTTTCACACGCAAGGTGCGCCCGTCGTCGGCGCGGCCGAAAAAGCGCAAATCGTAGCGGCCGGCCTGCTGCGCGTCGACGCTCGGCCCCTCGCCGGGCTTCGGCAGCAGGAAGCGCTCCATCAGGCCGCGCACCGGCGCGATGAGGACGCCCACCATGAATGCACCGAGGCCCGCCACCATCGTCAACGCGGTCACGCGCCCCTTCAGGCCCGTGCCCGTCATCACGGCTTCGTCATAGGTGAAGCGGCTGCCGTATGCATTGCCTGCCAGCGCATTGGAGCGGTGCACGACGCGCTCGTTGATCGCCGCCATCACGAACGGTGCGATCCACGCATCGCAGTCGCGATCGAATTCGGCGGATCGAACCGCATGCTGCCGCACCGTGAAGCCATGTCCTGGCGGGCACAGCGAATAAGGATCGAGGAGTGCCCGGCGCAATGCCGGATCGGCCGCCGCTTCGCGCACGACGTTGATCACGCTGGCCACGGTACCGCCCGACGCCCCGCCCTTCAGCGTCTTGACGCGCATCTTCACGTGAGTGGCCGGCACACTCCACTGCTGCCGCGCCTGTTGCTGCAGGAAGAACACGCCCATGTCGGACGGCACCGAATCGAAGCCGCAGCAATGCACGATGCGCGCGCCCGATTGCCGGGCCGCGGGCTCGTACTTGTCGATCATTCGTCTGATCCACTGCGTCTCGCCGGTGAGATCGCAATAATCAGTGCCGGTCTGCGCGCAGACCCTGACCAGCGGCTCGCCGTACAACGCGTAGGGACCGACGGTGGACACCACCACCTGCGTTTGCGCGCACAGCGCCCGTAGCTGCGCTTCGTCGGCCGCGTCGGCGACGAGGATCGGCACCGACTGCCCGGCCGCGCCGAGCGTATCCCGAACTTGCCTGAGCTTTGCGTCGGACCGTCCCGCGATCGCCCAGCGCAGCGTCTCGCCAGCACCCGCGCCGGACAGATAGTCGGACAGATAGCGGGCCAGAATCTGCCCGACGAAACTGGTGGCGCCGAATACGACGAGATCGTAGCTCGGTTGCGGCATGGATGACTCCTTCGGCGCGCGCACGTCGCACGCAGCCGTATCGTTAGCGTGGCTTTCGGGGTTCATCGAAGGCCGTCAACGGCGTCGGCAGATTCAGCACCAGTTGCGCATCCTCGACCACGTCGAGACGCATGATCGTGGATGCACCGAGTCCGTCGAGCAACTGGCTCAGCGGGCCGCCGTGCCGCACCAGCTCGACGTTGCGCGGCAACAGGCGCTGCGCGAACGACAGCATGTTGGTCTGCACCGACGACTGGTGCCATTCACCGTCGATGCGATTGATCATCGTCGTGGTGCCCATGTGCGATTGCGACGGAACTTGCGTCAGCGCCGGCAGCGGCACGCTCAGGCTCAAATCCGGCCGGCCGCCCGGGCCAGCGATACGTGCGCGCGCCGTGGCGCCGATGTCCACGTCGATATCCGCGAGCCATTTCGGCAACTGATAACCGTGTACACCACGCACCCGTGCGATTTCAGTCGTGACCGGCAACGCCAGCACGTGCGCGAAGAAACTCCGGCGCCGCATCGAGTCGATCAGCTCGAGCGCGTGCGAGCCTTTCGCGCCGGGCCGGCGGATCACCACCGCGACCGATACTTCGTCATACGGATCGTTGTCACACACCGCGTACGAAAAAAACGTCAGCGCGACAAGCCCGTAGCCGGGCAGCGCCCGCAGCGGTTCGAGCGGTACGGGGAGCATGGTTCTCAGGCGGTCGAGCGGCGCCAGGAACAGTAGCTGAATGCTGCTGGAGCGATAGTAGAAGTTCGGCGCCCACGTCGGACCCACGCGCGACATCACCTGACGCTTCGGAATCCTCCGGAAAAAATCGATGTTCCCCGCGGCAGGGTCGCGCGCCACCGCGTCCAGGTCCGGATTCATCCGGAACCGGTCGTAGTACCCGCCCTCGGGCACGTCGACCGTATGCGGTCCGAATTCGACCTGTGTAAAACGCCTGTCCATGCTCGTTGTCTCCCGTCGATGGTCGACCGTGGCAGGCAACACCCGGAGCCTGCTGATTCACCGTCGTCAGCAAGCACTCTAAGCTTTAAGTCAACTTCAAGGTCAAGGCACTGAATAGAGGAATGAGTCGGACTGCGGCTGCGCGTTTTGCCAGCCGGTCATTTGGCCGCCGTACGGCTCTTCTTGCCGCGAATCGGCACCACGCCGTGATCGCGCAGCCGCTCCATCACCCAGCGCGTGCGCTCGGTACAGTCCAGCTCGGTCGGCCGGTTCCTGATACTGTCGATCGCGACGAGCAGCTGCGCCTTGTTTTCCTTGAGGCGCTTCTGCATCGCCTCGATCTCGGCGACCTTCCGTTCGAGTGCCGCCACCAGTCCGTCGTGCTGCCAGTTGCCGGCTTTCACCGGCAGCAGATGACGGATCTGTTCGAGCGAGAACCCCGCGCTCTGCGCGCTCGAAATGATCTCGAGCATCCACACCGCGTTGTCGGCGTAATCGCGATAGCCGTTCGCGCTGCGTTCGACGGCCGTGATGAGCCCTTCAGCCTCGTAAAAGCGGATCCGTGACGCCGAAATCCCGCTGAGCTTCGCGAGCTCCCCGATTCTCATACCTGCCTCGCCTGCGTATTGACATTAAACCTAACTTTAAACCTAGAGTTGTCGTGTCGCCAAGCCGGGCAGACGGCCGATACCGCCGTACATGCCGCGCCGGTCTGGCGATCGCGGCAACCGCAAGTGCGCCGTGCATCGATATCGCCCACCGAACAGGAGCAGACATGGGATACGTCACCACGAAAGATGGCGTCGACATCTTCTACAAGGACTGGGGTCCGCGCGACGCCCAGGTGATCTTTTTTCATCATGGCTGGCCGCTCAGCGCCGACGACTGGGATGCGCAGATGCTGTTCTTCCTCGCCCAGGGCTACCGCGTGATCGCGCATGACCGTCGCGGCCACGGACGCTCCAGCCAGGTGTGGGACGGCCACGACATGGATCACTATGCGGACGACGTCGCCGCGGTCGTGAATCATCTCGGCGTGCAGGGTGCCGTTCACGTCGGCCATTCCACCGGCGGCGGCGAAGTCATCCACTATGTCGCGCGTCACGGCGAGGATCGCGTCGCCAAGGCCGTGCTGATCAGCGCCGTCCCGCCGCTGATGGTCAAGACCGACAGCAATCCCGGCGGCCTGCCGAAGGACGTGTTCGACAATCTCCAGGCACAGCTCGCGGCGAACCGCGCGCAGTTCTACTACGACGTGCCGGCCGGCCCGTTCTACGGCTACAACCGCACCGGCTCGACACCGTCGCAGGGCGTCATCTGGAACTGGTGGCGACAAGGCATGATGGGCAGCGCGAAAGCTCACTACGACGGGATCGTCGCGTTCTCGCAGACCGACTTCACCGAAGACCTGAAAAGCACCACGATTCCCGTTCTCGTGATGCACGGCGACGACGACCAGATCGTTCCGTATGCGGATTCCGGCCTCCTGTCGGCGAAACTGGCGAGGAACAGCACGCTGAAGGTCTACGCGGGCTTCCCGCACGGCATGCCGACGTCCAACGCCGACACGATCAACGCCGATCTGCTCGCGTTCATCCGCAGCTGAACGCGGCGGATGCCGGCGCGGCCTTCAGTCTGGGCGCAGGCGGGAGGCCGCGTGAAAACGGCGGGCAAACGGGCCGCAGGCGCTCAAGGATCGATTCATCGACGAGTTGTCTCAGTTGAAAGCGCTTTATCGGCCGGCCGGCGATTGACGCATCACGATCCGCCCATCGCCGACAGCATTCGCCTATAGTGCCGATTGCCCATTCAACGAGGAGAACAGTCATGACACTGCAGGCCCGCGGTCCGTTCGAAGTGAAACTGAATCCGGAACCCTTGAGCAACGTCGCGGAAGGCAGCGGGCTCGGCCGCATGTCGCTGGACAAGCATTTTCACGGCGATCTGGAAGCCGTGAGCCAAGGTGAAATGCTCGCGTTTCGCAGCAGCGTTCAGGGCTCGGCCGGCTACGTGGCGATGGAAACCGTCAAAGGCGTGCTCGGCGGACGCAAGGGCAGCTTCGTGCTGCAGCACAGCTCCACCATGACGCGCGGGCAGCCGACGCAGTCGATCACGGTCGTGCCCGATTCCGGCACGGACGAATTGCTCGGGCTGTCCGGCGCGATGCGCATCGACATCGACAACGGCCAGCATGCGTACCGCTTCGACTACGCATTGCCTGACGCGCCGCAATAAGCCCGCCCGTCACGCGAGCGCTGCTTCTCGCAGGCGGAACTGCGCGACCGCCGCGCTCAGCCGCGCGCCCTGTTCGTCGAGCGACAGCGCCGCGGCCGCCGCCTCCTCGACCAGCGCGGCATTGCGCTGCATCGTCTGCTCCATCTGGATTACCGCGGCGTTCACCTGCTCGATGCCCGACGACTGCTCGTCGAACGCCTGGCTGGTTTCGCCCATGATCGCGTTGACGCGCTCGACCGCCGCGACGAGCTCGGTCATCGCCGAGCCGGCCAGCGCGACGAGGCTGCTGCCGTCTTCGACGCGTCGCGCGGAATGACCGATCAGGTCGCGAATTTCCTTCGCCGCCGCCGCACAGCGCTGCGCGAGCCCGCGCACCTCGGTGGCGACGACCGCGAACCCGCGCCCCTGCTCGCCCGCGCGCGCGGCTTCGACGGCGGCGTTCAACGCGAGGATGTTCGTTTGAAACGCGATGCTCTCGATCACGCCGACGATGCCGGAAATGCGCGTGGAGCTCGTCGAAATCTCCGACATGGTCGCGACGACGCGCTGCATCGCTTCGCCGCCGCGCGACGCGATGCCGGCCGCGCCCTCGACGTACGTGCGCGCATCGCGCGCGTTGTCCGCGTTCTGGCGCACGGCCGCCGTCAGTTGCTCGACGCTCGCGGCCGCCTGCTGCAGCGACACGGCCTGCTGCTCGGTGCGTGCGGACAGGTCGACGTTGCCGCTCGCGATCGTGCGCACGTCGCCGACGATCGTCTCGGTGCTCGCACGCACCTGGCTCACGGTATCGACGAGGCCGTCCTGCATCCGCTTCAGCGCATTCAGCAGATACGCCATCTCGTTCTCGCCCGGGACGACGACGGTGCCGGTCAGGTCGCCTTTCGCGATTTTCTCGAACTGATCGACCGCGAGATTGATCGGCTCGATGATCGCCTTCGCGAGCACGCGCTGCGCAACGAAGCCGACGACGAGCGCCAGCACCGCAACCGCCCCCATCCCCCACACGATCCGGTGGAAATTCACGCCGGCCGCCTCGTAGCGGGCCTTCTGGCGCGCGACCTGGAACGATTCGAGCGCGTCGATCGCCTCCTGGTAGGCGGCGAACAACGCCGGCGGCGCGGTGCGCTGCGTGTCGAGGAAGTTGAATGCGTCGTCGCCGTCGAGTTGCGACAGCGCCTTCAGGAACACGCGGTCGAGCTGCGCGCGCCGACGACTTTGCAGCGTGTCGAACAGCGCCTGCTCGCTGGCGTCGCGCGCATGCAGACGCGTGTACGCGTCCAGTTCGTCGTTGCTCTGCTTGAGCAATGTGTGAAGTTGCGCAACTTCCTCCTTCGCGGGCTGACCGGCGCTGATGATCTGCGCGACGTCGCTCATGCGTTCGCGCAGCACGAGCATCCGCTCGGAGCTGGTCTTCAGGTGCAGCAGCGACGCGGTGTCGTCGCGGTACATCGCCTCGAGCGAACCGTTGCCGATGGTGAGGGCCGCGATACCCGCACCGACCACCAGCACGAGCAGCACGGTATAGCCGGCGATGGTCGCGACGAGGCCACCACGGATAGTGAGTTGTTTTCGCATGACGTTCCCTTGAGCCGGCCGGGCACGGCCAGCGGCGGAGGTGAATTCCGGAACACGAACGGCGCGCGCCATGACGCACTACGCGGCGCGGGGTTGCGAACGAGTTAACGGCGCGGGGAACGGGCGGCTTTTATCCGCACGCGACACGAATCTTGACGATTGCGACAGAGAGGGAAGGCGCAGCGCGACTACCGGCAGTCGGCGAGCCTCGAACGAATTTCGTCGGCCGGTGCGCCGCGCTGGTGCGTGGCGATCGGCCAAACGTTTCCGCGCGCGTCCTTCACCATCAGCCGCCGGTCGCCGGACGGCGTGTCGGCGGGCGCTTCCAGCGGAATCGCCTGCAATGCGAGCGTCCGTCGACAGATCGAATCGGAGTCGTCGACATACACGTACGGAAACGCCTGTATCGCGTCAGGCATCGGTCTCGTAAAACAGGCCGTATTCGCCGTTCGTTCGCCTGATTCGCGCGAACCCGGGTTCGCCCAGATGCATGCCGGCGATCAGCAGCCCTTCCGAGCTGACCCGGTCCAGCAGCCGCGAACGCGTCGTCGCTGCCTGCGACGCATCCTGGTCGAACGCAATCGACACGTCCGGCCGCTTGATCTGGATGTGCGGAAAATGCACGATGTCGCCCCACACGAGCAGGCCTTGATCGCCGGATGCGAGCAGGTATCCGGTATGCCCGTCGGTATGCCCCGGTAGCGGAATGGCGGCGATTCCGGGAAGCACCTCGCCTTCCTCGAAGGTCCGGAGCGCGTCGCTGTAAGCGTCGAATACCTGACGCGCGATCCGGAAATTGCCGCGGGCACGCTCGCTGGCGCGGCTCAGGTTGCCGTCGTCCCGCCAGAATGCAACCTCGCGTCGATGCGCGACCAGCTCCGCATTCGGAAACGCGACGTGTCCATCGGCATGCACCAGCCCGCCGACATGGTCGGGATGGGCGTGGGTGAGCAGGACGGTGTCGATCGCGGCAGGCTCGATGCCGACGAGCCGCAAATTGTCCATCAGGCGGCCGCCCCATTGCTTGATGCCGCCGGCCCCGGCGTCGATGAGCACCGTGCGGCCCGCGCCGCGCACCACGTAGCAGTTGATGTGCACGGCGGACAGCACCTGCTGCCCGGCCGCACGCTGCATCCCGGCGGCGTCGGTCGCGTCGATATTCGACAGGAAATCGAGGCTGGCCGTGAGGTAGCCGTCGCTGATCGCGGTGATCGTGAAATCCCCGACACGCTGGCCGGGAAACGTAACGTTGGACATCGTGCTTCTCCGTAGCGGCTAGTTTCGGGCGTGAAGGTTCGATGCGGCATGACCGAAGCAACGGATGCGTGCGGTCAACCCGGTGCGCCGGACGATGGCGTGATCCAGCGTTTCCATGAATGCGTTCATGACCGCGGGCGGGCGAGACGGCGCGTCGCGATACTGGATTTCCGCGAAAACGGGATGCCCGCAGCCATGCCGAACCGCGACGTAAATGACGTGGACGTTCGTGATTTCTGCCTGAAGGACCCGCGTACAAAGGTCGATGCAGTCGTCGGACAGCTCGGCGAGGCGCGCGTCCGGCGGCATGCGTTCCGCATCGATATGGAAAGTCACGTTAGGCATCGCGGGCCGCCTTCGTCAGTTGTTCGGTCATCGGCGTGTAAAGGTAAAGGCCGGCCGGCACGTTGTCGCCAAGCGGAGCGGCGCGCCGCGGCAGGACCGCGAGCCAGCGGCGCGCCGGAAACTGTTCCAGTGCGACGGCCTGCATGGCCAGCGGCTTCAGGCCCAGTTCGATCAGCAAGTCGGGCCCGCCGGCGCTCAGCACGAGCAGCTCGTCGGCATTGACCGCCGGCGCACGACCGATGTCGCTGTAGAGATTGCGGTGCCAGTCGGTGATGTGCTGCTGCCATCGCGCGAAATTGCCGCCGCCTTTTTGCCGATATTCATCGCCGGTCAGCACGTCGAGGCCGTCGATCGTGTGAACGGCCAGATAAACGGGGCAGCCGTCGCTGATCGCCTTGAAACGCTGCGACGTGTGAAAACCAGCCACCGAGATGAGGGCCGGCAGCTTGTCGAGGCTGTAGAAGTCGTTCCATTCGGCTTCGCTGGCAGGGTCGGCGAAGCTGCATTCCACGGTGTAGATCATCGGATTTTCCTTCGTTACGGATGCACATCCCGCACGTCGAATGCAGGATATTCAGTGCAGTGACGTAATGCTAATCTGCTGGTTTCCGCGTAGATATCGACTTAAAGTCAGCCTTCAGTGATATTTGTTCAAGCTGACGGCCGAACGCGGTACGACCCACGAGACCCCGATGCGACGCAAGATCCCGAGCAATTCCGCGCTCCTGGCCTTCGAGGCGGCAGCCCGACATGGCAGCTTCGCCCGCGCCGCCGATGAGCTGGCGCGCACCGAGGGCGCCGTCAGTCGCCAGATCGGCCGGCTGGAGGCGTTCCTCGGCGTGACGCTGTTCGAGCGCGTCGGCAACCGGGTGCGGCTTGCCCCCAACGGCACGCGATACGCAGTGCAGGTGCGCGAGATTCTGGATCGGCTGGAACGGGACAGCCTGTATCTGATGGGGCAGCCCGTGGAAGGCGCGAGCATCGACATCGCCGCGATCCCGACCTTCGCGACCCGCTGGCTGATCCCGCGGCTGAAGCGCTTTCAGGATCGCCATCTGAACGTCACCGTGCATATCGCCGAACGGATGGAACCCTTCCTGCTGGCCGGCAGCGGATTCGACGCGGCCATTCACTTCGAGCATCCGGCCTGGGCCGGCATGCATCTGCATCCGCTGCTGGAGGAGGTGCTGGTACCCGTCTGCAGTCCGGCGCTTCTCGAACGCGTTGGCGCGAACCCGTCGCTGGACGCGCTGCCGCGCCTTCACCGGCGGCAGAATCCGGACGCGTGGCAGCGCTATGCCGACGAGACCGGCATCGTGCTGACCAATTCGGCGGTCGGCCCGCGATACGATCTCCATTCGATGCTGATCGAGGCCGCGCTGGCCGGCCTGGGCGTCGCGCTGGTGCCGCGCCTTTACATCGGGGCCGAGCTCGAACAGGGGCGTCTGGTCGCGCCCTGGCCCGACGGCACGGCGGTGACGAAAAACTTCTGCCTCGTGCTGCCGGAGCCGATCGAATTGAGCGCGGCGCCGGTGCGGGCGTTTGCGGAATGGGTGCTGGGCGAGGCGCGAGGTTTGGCGCGTTGATGCCGCGCCCGCTGTTCATCGCGACACGGATTCGTAAGGGCCTGCTCCGCCGCCCCGCTAATCCAGATACGGCTCCAACACGCCCCCGATCCAGTCCATGAAAGCCCGCACGCGCGGCGAAAGATTGCGCCGATGCGCGACGACGAGCGACGCGGCAAGCGGCTCGGGCCGCAAGTCGGGCAACACCTCCACGAGCGCGCCGCTTTCGATGTGATGCGCGAGCGCCGAATAGCCGGCCTGGATCAGTCCGATGCCCGCCAGCCCGGCCGCATGATAAGTCTGCACACTGTTGACCTGCATCGCGCTGGGCAACGGCAACCACGCATAGCCGTCGCCGTCCGGGTATTCCCAGCCGGGATGCCGCGCGCCGAGCGTCAGCGTGTAGTGGATCATCCTGTGCCCTTGGCTGTGCAGATCGGCGAGCGTATGCGGCACACCATGCCGCGCCAGATAGTCGGGGCTCGCCGCATTCGTCATGCGCAGCTTGCCAAGCGGCCGGGCAATCAGCGTCTCGTCGGCGATCGGGCCCAGCCGGATCACGCAGTCGAACCCTTCCCGAACGAGATCGACACGCCGGTCGGTGCTGGAAAGCTCCAACTCCAGATCCGGATGCGCGGCCATCAGTTGCGGCAGCGCCGGCACCACGACGCTGCGAGCCAGTTCCGTCGGCATGTCCACGCGCAACCTGCCGCGCAGCGATGTACCGCGCCCCGAGAACATCGACTGCAATTCCTGTACTTCGGCGAGCAGGTCGGTTGCGCGCGCATAGAACGCGCGTCCGTCTTCGGTGAGCTGCACGCGCCGCGTGGTCCGATGCAGCAGTGCGACGCCCATGTCCCGTTCGAGCGTGCGGACGACCGTCGATACCCGTCCTTTCTGAATTCCGAGGCTTTCAGCCGCACGCGTGAAGCTCGCCATTTCGGCGACACGGGCAAAAATCAAAAGTGCATCAAGGTTCTGCATTGTTCATCCGGAAAGTAACAGAACGTTCAATCTGTCGTCGTTTATCACCCGATCGCGGCTCGCTAGAGTGGTTTCCCACGTCGTCCGAACGACGCTCCAAACGAAAGGAAACCCTCATGGATCAACTCAACCCGCCGGTGAAAACGGCCGTCGTCTACCACTCCGGCTACGGCCATACGCAACGCATGGCCGCCGCCGTCGCGGACGGCGCCGGCGCCGCACTCGTCGCGATCGATGCCGACGGCAACCTTGCCGACGACGCGTGGAACACATTGGCCGACGCCGATGCAATCCTGTTCGGCTCGCCGACCTACATGGGCGGCCCGAGCTGGCAGTTCAAGAAGTTCGCGGACGCGTCGTCGAAGGTCTGGTTCGAAAGCGGATGGCAAAACAAGATCTTCGGCGGCTTCACCAATAGCGCCAGCATCAACGGCGACAAGCTCAATACGCTCGAATACTTCTTCCTGCTGGCCGGCCAGCACGGCGGCATCTGGGTCAGCATGGACATCAAGCCGGCGAATCTGAAAGCGTCGACGCGCGACGACCTGAACCGCATGGGCGCCTACATCGCGCCGATGGCGCAGACGCCGGCCGATGCGTCGCCCGAAGAGATGTCGCCGGGCGATCTCGAAACGGCCCGCCGCTATGGCGCACGCGTCGCGGCGATTGCCGGGCAGTTGCGGGCCGGCCAATCACGCTCCAACTAACATTCCGCCGTTCATGCGGGGCGCCACCGGCCGACGCCTCGCATTGTGTCCGGCCGATTCTGAAGGGCGCTGCAATGAAATACAAGCAATTGGGCCGCACCGGCCTGTACGTGTCCGAGCTGTGTCTCGGCACGATGACGATGGGCGGCAACGCGGATGCCGGCATGTGGGCGGCGATCGGCGCGGTCGGCCAGGACGACACGAACCGCTTGATTGCCCGCGCGCTCGACGCAGGCATCAACTTCATCGACACCGCCGATATTTACTCGTTCGGCCAGGCCGAACGCGTGGTCGGGCAAGCGCTGCGCGATCTCGGCGTCCCGCGCCACGAGATCGTGCTGGCGACGAAGACGGCCGGCGTGATGGGCGCGGGCCCGAACGACCAGGGCGCGTCGCGCGGTCACATCATGGATTCGGTGCGGCGCAGCCTCGAGCGGCTGCAGGTCGACCATATCGACCTGTACCAGATTCACGCGAGCGACCCCGTCACGCCGATCGAGGAGACGCTGCGCGCGCTCGACGATCTTACGCGACAGGGGCTGATCCGTTACGTCGGCGTGTCGAACTGGCGCGCGGGCAAGATCGGTAAAGCGCTCGGCCTGAGTGCCGCGCTGCACGCCACGCGCTTCGAGACGCTGCAGGCCTACTACTCGATCGCCGGGCGCGACGTGGAGCGCGAACTCGTTCCGCTCGCCGTCGACGAGCAGATGGGGCTGCTCGTCTGGTCGCCGCTCGCCGGCGGATTGCTGTCGGGCAAGTTCGGCCCCGGTGCGGCGACCGAAGCAGGTTCGCGGCGCGGCCATTTCGATTTTCCGCCGGTCGATCTGGATCGGGCCTGGCCGTGCGTCGCGGAAATGCGCGCGATTGCCGGCGCGCATCGCGTGTCGGTCGCGCGGATCGCGCTCGCGTGGTTGCTCGCCAGGCCGGCAGTCACGAGCGTCATCATCGGCGCCAAGCGGATCGACCAGCTCGACGACAATCTCGGCGCGGTCGATGTCGTCCTGACCGACGATGAGCTGGCGCGTCTCGATGCCGTGAGCGCGTTGCCGCCCTGCTATCCCGGCTGGATGATCGCGCGTCAGGAAGCGGGCAGGATTCCCGGGCCGTTTACGCGCACCGCGTCGAAATAGGAGCGGCGGCACTTCATCTCACCGGCGGTTCGATGCGGGCGGTGGCAAAGCTGCTCGTGTCGAACCGGGTGGGCGTGCGACGTGTGCTTACATCCGATAGCCCGGTTTCTTGTACAACGTTCCGGAACGCGCATCGATATCCGGACGATAGACCTCTTCCTTCCACCTGTCCGACGGAATCTCCTCGAAACCAACTGAAACGGATTCCTCACCATAACCGAGTATGTCCATCACGTCGCGCGTGATGGCGTCCGCGAGACGTTGCTTCTGTTCCTCGGTCTTCCCGGGCCAGGCTTTGACGATGACGTGGGGCATGACATCCTTCTCCGAAATTCGAAACGACCGCGTGCACGCGCATCACGCCGCGCGCCGTGAAAATACGTCCTTGAATACCGGCATCGCCGAAAAGACGTTCGGCCATCCCGCGTAGAAAGCCAGTTGCGTCAACGTCTCGGACGCTTCGGCCTGCGTGAGCCCGTTGTCCATCGCACGATTCAGGTGATACGGGATCTGCGCGACCTGGCCGTTGGCGACGAGCGCGCTCACCGTCACCAGGCTGCGGTCGCGCGGCGCGAGCCCGGGGCGCAGCCACAAGTCGCGAAACAGCGCATCGGTCGTGTACTCGACCACGCCGGGCGCGACCGCGCCGAAGTTTTCCGAGACCGTCCGCGCACGCTGCGCCTCGGCCGCCTCGTTCAGCGGCAGCGGCGTGACGTCCGCCGGCGCGAGCTGATCGGGCCCGATGCCGCGTTCGTCATAGACGTGCTTGACGATGATCGATGCGGCGCTCGCGTTGGCCCATCCCGCGTAAAAAGCCAGATGCGCGATCATTTCCGATATTTCCGCAGGCTTCACGCCGTGATCCAGCGCGAGGCGCGCATGCAGCGGCATCTCGACGGTCTGGCTGCGGGCGATCAGCACCGACAGCGTCACGATGCTGCGATCGCGCGGCGACAGGTGCGGCCGCTTCCACAGGCCGTCGAATACGGTATGGCTCGTGTATCGCTCGAAGGCCGGGGCAACCGCCTTCAAGGCGTCAACAGACAAGGGTTCCTGCATGGTGTCGGTCCTTTGCATGGTGGTGCACGCGGCGGCGAGCAATGCCAGGCCCGTCGCGGCGACGAATCGCGACAGGCGCCGCGTGCGATCGTCAACGCGCGCCGAGCTGCGCATCGGTGACGTGTTCGGCCCGGTTGACGTCGCGCCCATCGAGTGCCTCCCGAAGCGCGACCTGCGTGCCGCTGCGGCGAACGACGCGCGGGCCGGCATCGAATTCAAGGCTGCTGGCGTATTCATCGCGGTTCGCCGCTGCCGAGGTATTGCTCGTCCGTAACCTTCTCCAGCCAGTGGACGTTCTTGCCGTCGAGCGCTTCCTGAATCGCGACGTGAGTCATCGCGGTGGTCAACGTCGCACCGTGCCAGTGCTTGTGGCCCGGCGGGCACCAGATCACGTCGCCCGCGCGGATCTCGACGCGCGGTTCGCCGTCGCATTGCGTCCAGCCGCAGCCGGCGGTCACGAGCAGCGTCTGGCCGAGCGGATGCGTATGCCACGCGGTGCGGGCGCCCGGCTCGAACGTCACGCTGGCGCACGATACGCGCGCCGGCGGCGGCGGTGCGTTCAGCGGATCGATCCGGACCGTGCCGGTGAACCATTCGTCGGGGCCCTTGATCGAGGGCTGCGAGCCCGCGCGCTTCAGTTCCATGATGTCGTCCTCTACCGAAAAGGGTGCCGCATGGATCGCTCCAGCGGCCAGCCATCCCACTTTAATGATTCGCGATTCATGCGACTAGATGGCAAAATCGGCATAGGCCTATGCTGTGGTGCATGAATCAATGGAAGACTTCAACGATCTGGTGGCGTTCATGGCGGTCGCGCGCGAACGCAATTTCACGCGGGCGGCCGCGCAACTCGGCGTGTCTCAATCGGCGTTGAGCCGAACGGTGCGGGCGCTGGAAGCACGCATGGGCATTCCGTTGCTGACGCGCACGACGCGCAGCGTATCGCCGACCGAGGCCGGCGAGCGGTTGCTGGAATCGATCGCCCCGCGCTTTCAGGAAATCGAGGCGGAGCTGGAGTCGCTGCGCGCGATGACGGATCAGCCGGCCGGCAACGTCCGGATCACCGCGACCGACTATGCGGCGAACGAATACGTGTGGCCGCGGCTGCAACCGCTGCTGCGTCGCTATCCCGCGCTCAAGGTCGAACTGGTGAACGACTATGGCCTGACCGATCTCGTCGCCGGCCGCTACGACATCGGCATACGGCTCGGCGACCAGGTCGCCAGGGACATGGTCGCGCAGCGTATCGCGCCGGACATGACGATGTCGATCATCGGTTCTCCCGATTACCTGGCGTCCCGACCCGTGACGAAAACGCCTCAGGACCTGACGCAACACAACTGCATCAACCTTCGGCTGCCGACCAGAAACGCGCTGCTATCGTGGGAGTTGAGCAAGGGGCGCCGCGAATTGCAGGTTCGCGTCGAAGGCCAACTGACGTTCAACAACGTCTATCAGATGGTCGACGCGGCGCTTGCGGGCTTCGGGCTCGCCTATGTGCCGAAGGATCTGGTCGCGCATCACGTTGACGCCGGCCGGCTCGGCTGGGTGCTGGAGGACTGGTTTCCGACGTTCGTCGGGCACCACGTCTATTACCCGAGCCGGCGCAAATCGTCGCGGGCCGTCGAGCTCGTGGTCGATGCGCTCAGGAGCGGGTATCAACGCAATGCGCGGCAAGCTTGAGCCGTCACGCCGGCGTGTCGACAGCCCGGCAGCGTTGGAAATGCGATGCCCGCATGGATGCGCCACCGCGGTATTGAACGGAAATCGAGCACCGCCGGCACCACCGCGTCGAGTAACGGGCAGACGTGATCGGCAATCACGGCTTCGATACGCGCGGTACGTCGAACAGCACCGTCGAGCGACGTGACTCGCCTGACGACCTCGATCCTGCGTCGCGCATCACTTCGGAAACACGCCCCTGCTCATCGCATCGAGCTGCCGAACGATCTCCGCGCGCAATTCGGTCGATACCTCGACGCTGTCGAGCAGTTCCGAAATCCACAACCCGTCGGCCGCGAGCCGGCAGATCATCAGCGTCGCGGCCTGCTGGAGCGGCACCGGGTCGGGCCGTGTCCATTCGCGCATCGGCACCGACCAGCGCGCACGCGTGTCCTGCTCGGTGATCATCGACGCGACCAGCACGCGCAGCACCTCGATACTCGCGGCCGGATTGGCCGCGTCGAGCACCGCATGCAGATACGCGCGCGCCGCCGCGCCGTCGCCGCTGGAATCGGCCGCCAACCGCGCGGCCAGCTGCGCGCCGAACCGGTCGGTCGCCTGCCCGAACAGCGCATCCAGCAGCCCCTGCTTGTTCGCGAAGTGATATTGCAGCGCGCCTTTCGTCACGCCGGCCCGTTCGGCCACCGCATCGAGCGTCAACGCGGCCACGCCGTGATGCGTCGCGATCTCCGACGCGGCCGCCAGCAATTGCGCGCGCACCTGGTCCGGCGCTTTTTTTCGCCGCACGCCGGCCACGGGCGCGGCCGGCGCCGATGATCCTTCGGAGGCCCGTGTATCGGGCGTTCCAGCCGGTTCGACAGGCGCGGACACGTCGCGCGCCGCGGGTTCGAGGCGTTTTTTCATGGTGCGGATGGTAGCACCGCGCGTCTCGAGATAAACATTCCGTCTGGATGGTATGATCCGCCGCATGAACAAATCGGCCCCCTCTTCCTGGTCCGCGCTCGACGCTGCCATCGCCCGTGGACGCGACGCACTCGTGCGCCTTCAGCAGCCCGACGGCAGCTGGTGTTTCGAACTCGAATCCGACGCGACGATCACCGCGGAATACATCCTGATGATGCATTTCATGGACCGGATCGACGACGTGCGCCAGCAGAAGATGGCGCACTACCTGCGCGCGAACCAGCGGCTCGACACGCACGGCGCCTGGGATCTGTACGTCGACGGCGCGCCGGACGTGTCGTGCAGCGTGAAGGCGTACTTCGCGCTGAAGGCGGCCGGCGACAGCGAACACGCGCCGCACATGATCCGCGCGCGCGACGCGATCCTGAAGCTCGGCGGCGCGGCCCGTTCGAACGTGTTCACGCGCATCCTGCTCGCGACGTTCGGCCAGGTGCCGTGGCGCGCGGCGCCGTTCATGCCGATCGAATTCGTGCTGTTCCCGAAGTGGGTGCCGATCTCGATGTACAAGGTCGCGTACTGGGCGCGCACGACGATGGTGCCGCTGCTGGTGCTGTGCTCGCTGAAGGCGCGTGCGCGCAATCCGCGCAACGTGTCGATCCGCGAGCTGTTCGTCACGCCGCCCGAACAGGAGCGCCACTACTTCCCGCCCGCGCGCGGCATGCGCCGGCTGTTCCTCGCGCTCGACCGCACGGTCCGCCCTATCGAGCCGCTGCTGCCGAAGCGTTTGCGCCAGCGCGCGATCCGGCATGCGGAAGCGTGGTGCGCGGAACGGATGAACGGCGAAGACGGGCTCGGCGGCATCTTCCCGCCGATCGTGTACAGCTACCAGATGATGCAGGTGCTCGGCTACCCGGACGACCATCCGCTGCGGCGCGATTGCGAGGACGCGCTGGAGAAGCTGCTGGTCACGCGGCCGGACGGCAGCATGTATTGCCAGCCGTGCCTGTCGCCGGTGTGGGACACCGCGTGGAGCACGATGGCGCTCGAGCAGGCGCGCGGCGTCGCGGCGCCGGAAACCGGCGACACGGCTTCCGGCGCACTGCGCGAACTCGACGAGCGCATCGCCCGCGCGTACGACTGGCTGGCCACGCGCCAGGTGAACGACCTGCGCGGCGACTGGATCGAGAACGCCCCGGCCGACGTCGAACCGGGGGGGTGGGCATTCCAGTACGCGAACCCGTACTACCCGGACATCGACGACACGGCGCTCGTCACCGCGATGCTCGATCGCCGCGGCCGCACGCATCGCCATGCGGACGGCACGAACCCGTATGCGTCGCGCGTCGCACGCGCGCTCGACTGGATGCGCGGGCTGCAATCGCGCAACGGCGGCTTCGCCGCGTTCGACGCGGACTGCGACCGCATGTATCTGAACGCGATTCCGTTCGCCGATCACGGCGCGCTGCTCGACCCGCCGACCGAGGACGTATCGGGCCGCGTGCTGCTGTGCTTCGGCGTGACGAAGCGCGCCGCAGACCGCGCGTCGCTCGCCCGCGCGATCGACTACGTGAAGCGCACGCAGCAGCCCGACGGCAGCTGGTGGGGCCGCTGGGGCACGAACTACCTCTACGGCACGTGGAGTGTGCTGGCCGGCCTCGCGCTCGCCGGCGAGGACAAGTCGCAGCCCTACATCACCCGCGCGCTCGACTGGCTGCGCGCGCGGCAGCATACGGACGGCGGCTGGGGCGAGACCAACGACAGCTACATCGATCCGAAGCTGGCCGGCACGAACGGCGGCGAGAGCACGTCGAACTGCACCGCGTGGGCGCTGCTCGCGCAGATGGCGTTCGGCGACTGCGAATCCGATTCGGTGAAGCACGGCATCGCGTATCTGCAGTCGGTGCAGCAGGAAGACGGCTTCTGGTGGCACCGCTCGCACAATGCGCCGGGCTTTCCGCGCATCTTCTACCTGAAGTATCACGGCTATACCGCTTACTTCCCGCTGTGGGCGCTCGCGCGTTATCGACGGCTGGCGGGGGCGAAGGATGCGGACGCAACCAAGTCGCCTGCATCCGCCACACCGGTAACGGACAACGCGCTCGCCTGAGCCGGAATCCCGGCCGAAACGGCAACGCGCCGGCACGCCCGACGGCGTCCGGCGCGCTCGAGACGATTTCCCCCCCCTCCTGCTTACGCGTCGCGCAGCGCCCGCATCCGCGCGAACGCGTCGCGCAAATCCGCGCAGAACGCATCGCCGAGCATCGACAGCGGCTGCGACGCGGACGTCACCAGATAGAAGTGATCGGGCACGGCCGGCTCGAACGGCTTGACGGCCACGCGCTGCCCCGCATACGCGGCCGTCACCGGATCGATCAGCGCGACGCCGGCACCGTTCGCGACGAACGCGACGATCGTCTGCGACAGTTGCGCCTCGATCGACAGCACGCGCGACACGCCGGCTTCGACGAATACGCGATCGATCGCGCTGCGCGCCTCGAAACTCGGCGGAAACGAGATGAACGCTTCGTCGCGCAGGTCGGCCGGCCGCACCACGCGTTTGCGCGCGAGCCGATGCCCACGCGGCACGATGCAGCGCATCGCGCTTTCCGCGAGCCGCTCGCCGCGCACGGCCGGATGCGGGACGGGTTCAGCGATCAGCCCGACATCGCATTGCCCCGACGCGACCTTGTCGACGACGGTGGACGCACTGTGCGCGAGCAACGTGATGTCGACCCCCGGATGCGCGTGCGAGAAATGCGTGACGAGCTGCGGCAGCAGGTCGAGCGCGACGGCCGGCGAGCCGGCCACGCGCAGCGTGCCGCGCCGCATCGCGCGGATCTGCTCGGCGGCCTGCGCGACGCGGTCGAGGCCGACGAACGCGCGTTCGACCTCCTCGTACAGCACACGCGCCTGCGCGGTCGGCGTGAAGCGCCCCTGCTGCCGCTCGAACAGCACGAAGCCGACCCGGTCCTCGAGATCGGCGATCAGCCGGCTCACGGCCGGCTGCGAGATATGGAGATCGCGTGCCGCACGCGTGACGGTATGGCGCTGCATCACTGCGCGAAACGCTTCGATCTGGCGAATCCTGAGCGAGGGCGTGGTCATAACACTGGATTATGGGTCGTTGATCAAGCTGTATTGGACAGCCCATTTTGCCTGCCCGAAAATCGGTTCCGCAACGTATTGAAAGCAAGGAGCCGCGCCACCATGGGATATAACACGCAACCGCCTCACCCGCGATACCGGAGCCGCGCATGACCGTGCGCCGCTTCGACGTCGTCGTGGCCGGCGGCGGTCTCGTCGGCATGGCCATCGCGTGGGGCATCGCGCGTCTCGGCCAGCGCGTCGCGGTGTGCGACGGCGACGACATCGCGTTTCGCGCGGCGCGCGGCAATTTCGGGCTCGTGTGGGTGCAGGGCAAGGGCGGCCGCTGCCTGCCGTATGCGCGCTGGTCGCGCGAATCGTCCGAGCGCTGGCACGCTTTCGCCGCGCAGTTGCAGCGCGAAACGGGCGTGGACTGCGCGTTCGAGCGCCCGGGCGGCATCGAGCTGTTCGAGCAGCGCGCGGAACTCGACAGCGCGACCGACCTGCTCGAATCGCTGCGCCGGCAGGAAGCCGCGCTGTCGTACGAGGTGCTCGATCCGGCGGCGCTGCGCCGGCGCGTTCCCGCGGCGTCGCCGTCGCTGGCCGGCGCGCTGTGGTCGCCGAACGACGGTCACGCGAATCCGCTCACCACGCTGCGCGCGATGCTGCAGGCGTTTCAGCAGTGCGGCGGCGTCTATCTGCCGCGCAGCGAAGTCACCGAGATCCGGCCGCGCGCCGGGCGCTTCGAGATCGACACGCACCACGCGCAGCTCGAAGCCGGGCGCGTGGTGCTCGCGGCCGGCCTCGACAACGCGCGGCTCGCGCCGATGGTCGACCTGCGCGCACCGATCTCGCCGCTGCGCGGCCAGATCATGGTCACCGAACGCCTCGCGCCGTTTCTCGACTATCCGACACTCGTCGTCCGGCAAACGCCGGAAGGCTCGGTGCTCCTCGGCGATTCGGCCGAAGACGTCGGCTTCGACGACGGCCAGACACGCCCCGCGATGGTCGACATCGCACGCCGCGCCCGCACCGCGTTCCCGGCGCTGGCCCATGCGCGCATCGTGCGCGCGTGGGGTGCGCTGCGCATCATGACGCCCGACGGCCTGCCCGTCTACGAGGCGTCGGCCACGTACCCCGGCGCGTTCATCGCGATCTGCCACAGCGGCGTGACGCTCGCGGCGACTCACGCCGATCTCGTCGCGCCGTGGATCGCAGGCGGCGCCGCGCCGGCCGACCTGTCCGCCTTTACCACCGCGCGCTTCGCCGCGCCCACGGAAGCCCGGCATGTTTGAACCGCTCATTCCCGCCGCCGCGCTGCTCGAGCGCGTGCGCATCCATATCGACGGCACGCCGCACGACGTACCCGCGCATTACAGCGTCGCGGCCGCGATGCTCGCCGCCGGCTCGGCCGCGTGCCGCACGAGCGCCGTGAGCGGCGCGCCGCGCGGCCCGTTCTGCATGATGGGCGTGTGCTTCGACTGCCTCGTCGAAATCGACGGCGTACCGAACGTGCAAGGCTGCATGACGCCCGTTGCCGTCGGCATGCAGGTGCGCGCGATGCACGGCAAGGCGAGGCTCGCATGACGCGCCGCCAGTGCGACCTGCTGATCGTCGGCGCCGGGCCGGCCGGCATGGCGGCGGCGACTGCCGCGCGTGCGGCCGGCTTGTCGGTCGTCGTCGCGGATGAAGGACGCGCGCCCGGCGGCCAGATCTACCGCAACGTGGCCGATGCGCCGGCGCCGCTCGCGCAATGGCTTGGCGCCGACTACACGGCGGGCCGCCCGCTCGTCGACGGCCTGCTCGCCAGCGGCGCGCATTACGTGCCGCGCAGCGTCGTGTGGCAAATCGCGTTCGAACCGGCGCCCGTCGCGATGCTCACGCAAGGCGGCCCGGCGCGCGGCACGCTCGAAATCGGCGCGCGCGCGGTGCTGATCGCGACCGGCACGCAGGAGCGGCCGTGGCCGGTACCCGGCTGGACGTTGCCCGGCGTGATGGGCGTCGGCGCCGCGCAGACGCTGTTGAAGGCGTCCGGCCTCGCGCCGTCCGCCGACGCCGTGCTCGCGGGCAGCGGCCCGCTGCTGTGGCTGTTCGCCGCGCAATTGCTGAATGCCGGCCGGCGCGTGCGCGCGCTGGTCGACACGACACCGCGCGATGCGTGGCGCCGCGCGCTCCCGCATGCGCTGCCGGCGCTGCGCGGCGCCGACTATCTGCTCAAGGGCTGGCGCATGCTGCGCGCGGTGCGCCGCGCCGGGATTCCGGTGTATCGCGGCGCGACCGACGTCCGCATCGACGGCGAAAGCCGCGCCGAACGCATCCGCTTTCGCGACGAAGACGGCATCGTGCAAACGCTCGACACGTCGCTCGTGCTGCTGCATCAGGGCGTCATTCCGTCGACGCAGCTTGCCCGCTCGCTCGGCTGCGCACACGAATGGGACGAATCGTCGGCATGCTGGCGGCCTCAGTGCGACGCGCGCGGCCGCAGCAGCGTGCCGCACGTGTGGATCGCAGGCGACGGCGCGGGCATCGGCGGCGCGCGGGCGGCGGCACTCGCCGGCGAAGTGTCGGCGCTCGACATCGCCGCGCAACTCGGCGCGCTCGACACGCAACGGCAGGCCGCACGCGAACGCCCGGTGCTGCGCGCGTTGCACCGCCACCTCGCGGTGCGCCCGCTGCTCGACGCGCTGTACACGCCGCCCGCCGCGCTGCGCCGCCCCGACGACGACACGATCGTGTGCCGCTGCGAGGAAGTCACGGCCGGCGAGATCCGCCAGCTCGCGGCGCTCGGCTGTCAGGGGCCGAACCAGATGAAGGCGTTTACGCGCTGCGGCATGGGTCCGTGCCAGGGACGCTGGTGCGGCACGACGGTCGGCGAGCTGATCGCCGACGTGCAGCAGCGCGGCGTCGGCGACGTCGGTCACTACCGGATTCGCGCGCCGATCAAGCCGGTCACCGTCGGCGAGATGGCCGACGCGCTCGAACTGTCGAACGATTTTCAGCGCGGCGAATTCCCGAGCTGACGTGCACGCCCACTCTTCCCCACACGAACGGAGCCTGACCATGAAGACGCGCCTCACGATTCTCCTGTCCGCCGCCGCGATGGCCTTCGCGTCGCTGGCGTCGGCGAAGGAATGGACGACCATCCGCATCGGCGTCGACCCCACCTATCCGCCGTTCGAATCGACCGCGACCGACGGCAGCGTGAAAGGCTTCGACATCGATCTCGGCAACGCGCTGTGCGCGAAGCTGAAGGCGAAATGCGTGTGGGTGTCGAGCAGTTTCGACGGGCTGATTCCGGGGCTGCAGGCGCGCAAGTTCGACGTGATCCTGTCGTCGATGGCCGCGACCGAACAGCGGCGCCAGCAGATCGACTTCACCGATCGCCTGTACCGCAACCAGACGCGGCTGATCGCGCGCACCGGGTCGGGGCTGCTGCCGGACGCGGCGAAGCTCGCCGGCAAGCGCGTCGCGGTCGAACAGGGCACGGTCCAGGAAACCTATGCGCGTGAGAAGTGGGCGCCCGCGAAGGTCGAGGTCGTGCCGTATCCGAGCTACGACCAGGCGTATGCGGACCTCGTCACGGGGCGCGTCGACGGCGTGCTGATGGACGCCGTGCAAGGCCAGCTGGGGTTCCTCGCGACGCCGCGCGGCAAGGGCTTCTCGTTCGCGGGCGGCGTGGTGTACGACGCGAAGATCATGGGCAACGGCGATGCGGCCGGCGTGCGCAAGGCCGACACCGACCTGCGCGATGCGCTGAATCGCGCCATCGCGCAGATTCGCGGCGACGGCACCTACAACACGATCCAGGCGAAATATTTCGACTTCGACATGTACGGGAACTGACGGCAGCGCGGGTGTTCCGATGGCCGGAAAACCCACTGTTTCTTGGTGATCCTCACGATCGTTTACGCGCCGGACGGGCTATAATGCGCGCTTTCGGTTTGGTCGTTGCCATGAAGCCGCTGGCCGTTCCCTCCCTCGCCAATATCGCCTCGCGCCTTCGCCTCAAGCAGCTCAAACTGCTGATCGCGCTCGAAAACCACGGCTCGCTGCACAAGGCCGCCGAAGAGATCGCGATCTCGCAGCCCGGCGCCACCAAGGTGCTGCGCGAGATCGAGGACATCCTCGGCATGCCGCTGTTCGAGCGGCAGCCGAAAGGCCTCGTCGCGAACGATCTCGGCCGCTGCGTCACGCGCTACGCGCGCCTCATCTACAGCGATCTCGAACACCTGCATACCGAAGTGCTCGCGCTCACGCAGGGGCATGGCGGCCATCTCGCGGTCGGCGTGATCATGGGCGCGGTGCCGCTGCTCACGCGCGCACTGACCGACCTGCGCCGGCGTCAGCCGAACCTGTCGGTCGAAATCGTCGAAGGCACCAGCGCGAGCCTGCTCGCGCTGATCGACGACGGCCGCATCGACCTCGCGATCTGCCGCAACGGCAACAGCCGCCGCCCGGAAGCGTACGACTACGTGCCGCTGAAATCCGAACCGCTCGCGGTCGTGACCGCGCGCACGCATGCGCTGGCCGGGCGCGACGCGCTGACGCTGCGCGATCTCACCGATGCGGAATGGGTCGCGTATCCGGTCAACACGCCGATGCGGCTCGCGCTCGAACGCGCACTGGCAGATGCGGGCATCGAGGTGCCGCGCTATCCGATCGAAACCGCGTCGACGTTCGCGACGCTCACGCTGCTGCAGGAGAACCCCGAGCTGGTGGCCGTGATCCCGCGCGAGGTCGCCGAGTTCGGCGAGCGCTTCGGCCTGGTTGCGTGCCTGCCCGTCGCGATTGCGGCGCTCGACGAGCCGTACGGCGTCGTCGCCCGTACCTTCGCGCACCTGTCGCCCGGCGCGCGGCTGCTCGTCGAAACGCTGCAGAGTCCCCTGCTTACCTGATCGGCGAGAACGCGGCCGGCCGCAGCAGCTTCGACTCCATCTTCTCGAGCATCGGGAACGCCTTCGGCACGAACTTCTCGAGCCAGTCCGGATCCTCGTACAACGCGGTACGGCGCTTGATGCGATCGTCCAGGCTTTCGTATGCCCAGATATGGACGACCTGGTTCAGTTCGCCGATTTCCGTGTACCACCAGCCGACGAGCGTCGCATAGCGGGAGATCACCGGCAGCCCTTCCTTCTCGAAGTGCCGCAGGTATTCGTTCATCTTGCCGATCTGGACCGTGTAGGTCCGCATTTCGTAATACATGACTGCTCCTGGTTGAATCGAATCGGGTAAGCGGGTTCCGTGCGGGATGCGCGCGATCAGCGATCGCCGCCGTACGCGGCGCGGATGATGTCTTCGACGTCGCGCGCGGTCGTCAGCCGCGGGTTGACCAGCACGTTGCCGCTGCGCATCGAGTCGGCCACCATCTGCGGCAGGTGCGCGAGATCGACGCCGAGCTCGCGGATGTTCGACGGAATCGCGAGCGCGCGATTGAGCTCGACGATCTGCTCCACCAGTGCGCGCGCGGCCGTTTCCGCATCGACGCCGGTCACGTCGCCGCCGAGCGCTTCCGCGATGTCGCGGTACAGCGCCGGGCAGGCCGGCCGGTTGAAGTCGATCACGTACGGCAGCAGCGCCGCGTTCGCGATGCCGTGCGCGATGTTGAACACGCCGCCCATCGTGTGCGAGATCGCGTGCACGTTGCCGAGCTTCGATTGTGAAAACGCGACGCCGGCCAGGAACGAGCCGAGCAGCATGTCCTCGCGCGCCGCGAGATCGGAGCCGACGTAGTACGCGCTGCGCAGGCTGCGCCCGATCAGGCGGATCGCACCCAGCGCGAGCGACTGGCTCACCGGGTTCGCCTGCTTCGAGACGTACGACTCGATCGCATGCGTGAGCGCATCCATGCCGGTAGCCGCGGTGATCGCGGCCGGCAGCTTCAGCGTGAGTTCCGCATCGAGGATCGCGAGCTTCGGGAACAGCTTGTGGCTGACGATCACGGTCTTGAACAGCGTTTTCTGGTTCGTGAACACCGTCGACGCCGTGCATTCGCTACCGGTGCCCGACGTGGTCGGGATCGCGAAGATCGGCAGCGGTTCGTCCGGAATCTTGTTGTAGCCCTCGTAGTCGAGAATCGTGCCGCCGTTGGTGGCCATCGCGGCCACGCCCTTCGCGGTGTCGATGCTGCTGCCGCCGCCCACGCCGATCACGGCCGTGCAGCGATGTTCCTTCAGGAACGTCAGCGCGTTGTCGAGCACGGCCGTGCTCGGGTTCGCCTCGACGCCCGAGAAGATTTCGTAGGCGACGTCCGCGTCGCGCAGCGACGCGAAGAACCCTTCGAGCACGCCGCTCTTGATCAGGCCTTCGTCGGTCACGACCAGCAGCTTGCCGCTGAACAGCGGCTTCAGCAGGTCGCCGGCCTGCCGGGCGAGGCCGTTACCGAATTTCAGCGTGGTGGGAAAGAAATATTGGAATGGGTTCATGGTGCTTTCTCCGTGTGAAGTCTCCGCACCGAACACTACAAGCGGCCGATTGCCGCCGGTAATGAAAAAACCGGATCGCCCGATAACGCCCGCTTATTCCCCGCGCGCGCCGCGCCGTTTGGTTATCACGCGATCACGAAGCGTCATTAGGCAAGACGCGGCCGTGCCCCTACAGTCGCTGCACGGGACGATGTCATCGCCCCTGCAACCATAACGACGGAGACACGCATGCCCCCCTCGAATTCCCCCGCCGTCCCGGCCGCGGCGCCCGCGTCGCTCGACGCGTCGGCACGGCCGACCAACGTCCGCTGGCGCATCTTCCTGCTCATGCTGCTGCTGGTCGCGATCAACTACATCGACCGCGCGTCGCTGTCGGTCGCGATGCCGCTGATCGCGCCGGAATTCAACCTGTCGCCGGCACTCGAAGGCCTGATGCTGAGCGCGTTCTTCTGGTCGTACGCGCTGATGCAGATTCCGGTCGGCGTGATGCTCGACCGCTATCACACGCGCGGCATCATCGCGACCGCGACGCTCGCGTGGGGCGCGTTCCAGGCGCTCGGCGCGGCGTCGCACAACTGGATCCTGCTGATGCTCACGCGCATGGGCCTCGGCTTCTCCGAATCACCGGTGTTCCCCGCCGGCGCGAAGCTGATCGGCACGTGGCTCACGCCGCACGAACGCGGCCGCGGCGCAGTGCTCGTCGACGGCGGCGCGCCGCTCGGCAGCGCGCTCGGCGCGATCCTGATTTCCGGGCTGATCGCCTGGTTCGGGTCGTGGCGCATCGCGTTCGTGATCGCGGGCATCGGCACGATGCTGGTGGGCGTGCTCGTGTGGCGCTACATCCGCAACCATCCGTCCGAGCATCCGGGCGTGAATGCGGCCGAGCTCGAACACATCACGCGCGCGAATGCGCCGACGCAAGCCACCGGCGAACGCGTGCCGCTGCGCGAGCTGGTGAAGGACCGCTCGGTGCTCGCGATGTTCGCCGGCTACAGCTGCATCCTCGCAGTGTTCTACGGGCTGCTGACGTGGATGCCGAGCTACCTGCACAAGACCTACGGCTTCAACATCGCGACGACGGGCGGCGCGACCTTCATCATCTTCATGTCGGGCTTCGTCGGCGAACTGATCGGCGGCACCATCGGCGATCGCTGGAAGGCGTCGGGCGCCTCGCCGAACCTGGTGATGCGCACGATGTTCAGCGGCTCGTCGCTGATCGCGGCTGCGTGCATTCTCGCGGCGGCCTATATCGCGAACGCAAACGCGGTCGTGCTGCTGCTGAGCATCGCGATGTTCTTCATCCGCTTCTGCGGGATGTACTGGAGCCTGCCGGCGATCGTCGGCGGTCCGGCGCGCGCCGGCGTACTCGGCGGCACGATGAATTTTTGCGGCAGCATGGTCGGCGTCGTGGTGCCGATCCTGATCGGCGTGATCGTCCAGTGGTCGGGCTCGTACTTCCTCGCGCTGCTGTTCTTCGTCGCGATGGCCGTGCTGATCGCGGTGTTCTCCAGCCTGATCGACTATCGGCCACGCGCGCACGGCTGACGCTCGAGCGACTGACCTTCCCCTTCTCGAAACGACGAGGCCCGTGCAAGCGGGCCTCGTCACGTCGTCAGCGGCTTTCCGCCGTCAGGCGATCGATCGGCAACGGCGCATCGGCCGCGACGAGCCGCTGCTCGCGCATCTCCCGCCAGAAATCGGCGGGAATATCGAACGCCAGCGCCGCGGCATCTTCCGCGATCCGCTCCGGACGGCTCGCGCCCGGAATCACCGCGGCGGCCGCCGGATGCGCGAGCACGAACTGCAGCGCGGCAGCCTTGACCGGCACGCCGTGGCGCGCGGCCACCGCGTTGATCCGACCGACCTTCGCGAGGATTTCCGGCGAAGCCTTCCGGTATTCGAAGTGCGCGCCGCCGACGAGCACGCCCGAGCTGTACGGGCCGCCGACGACGATCCCGACGTTCTGCGCGGCCGCCGCCGGCATCACGCGCTGCAGCGCGCGTTCGTGATCGAGCAGCGTGTAGCGGCCGGCCAGCAGCATGCCGTCCGGCTGAGGTTCGGTGAGGTCGAGCACCAGCTCGATCGGCTCGACACGGTTCACGCCGAGACCCCACGCACCGATCACGCCTTCCTCGCGCAGCTTGCCCAGCACGCGGAATGCGCCCTTGCGCGCCGCCTCGAACTGCGCGAGCCACTCGTCACCGTAAATGTCCTGTGCGACGTCGTGCACCCACACGATGTCGAGACGATCCGTGCGCAGCCGCTTCAGGCTGTCCTCGATCGAGCGCAGCGTCGCGTCGGCCGAGTAGTCGCTCACCAGCCGGTTCGCACGGCCGTGCGCGAAGATCCCGCTCTTCTCGCCGTAGTCGCGCGTCGTCGCATCCTCCATGTCGTCGAGCACGATGCGGCCCACCTTCGTGCTGATGAAGTAATCGTCGCGACGCTGGCCGGCCAGCGCGTCGCCGAGGCGCGCTTCGGCCAGACCCGCGCCGTATGACGGCGCGGTGTCGAAGTAACGGATGCCGCGCGCCCACGCGGCTTCGACGGTGGCGATCGCTTCCGCGTCGGGAATGTCGCGGAACATGTTGCCGAGCGGCGCCGCGCCGAAACCGAGCCGGTTGTCGGCGGGCAGCGTGTCTTTGAGACCCATGCTTTTCTCCGGGTGGGACAGGAAAGTGAGCCCAGTCTAGGTTGCACGGATGAGTCTGTCCAAGACATAATTCAGCATACTTGAGTCTCATAAGGTCTTACATGCTCGACATCCGCCAGCTTCAATATTTCATCGCGGTCGCGGAAGAGGAACACGTCGGTCGTGCGGCCGAACGCCTACACATTTCGCAGTCGCCGCTCAGCCGCCAGATCGCGCAGCTCGAGGAAAAACTCGGTCTGACGCTGTTCGAACGCAGCCAGCAGCGCATTCGTCTGACGCGTGACGGACGCACGTTCCTCAGCGAAGCGCATGCGTTCCTGCGCCATGCGAACCGGCTCGAATCGCTCGCGCGCCGGCTCGGCCGCGGCGACGAAGGCGGCCTGTGCATCGGCTACCTGGAAACGGCCACCCACTCGGGCGTGCTGCCGCGCGCGCTGAAAACGCTGCGCGCCGAGCGCCCGTCGGTGCATATCGCGCTGTACAACTATCAATCCGCCGCGCAGCTCGAAGGCCTGCGCGAACGCAGCCTCGACATCGCGCTCGTGACCGAGCCGCCCGCGCCGGACGATCCCGAACTCGATTCGACGATGGTGCTGAACGATCCGATGCTGCTCGCGATGCCCGACGGACACCCGCTCGCGAAAAAGAAGACGCTCGTCGCCGACGATCTCGCCGCACAGGCGTGGATCGGCGTCACGCAGCAGGAAAGCGCGCCGCGTCACGGCGCGTTCGTCGCGGCCTGTGCGAAGGCCGGTTTTTCGCCGGACATTTCGGTGGAGGCGACCGAGCCGCTCGCGGCGCTCGGGCTCGTCGCCGCGGGGCTCGGCGTGACGATGATCCAGCAAAGCCTGCGTCACCAGGTGCCGGAAGGCGTCGTGCTGCGCGAGCTGCCGTGGTTCAGCTACCGCACGCCGCTGTGGGCCGCATGGCACAAGGTCAACCTGCGGCCGCTGGTCGGCATCTTCCGCGAGATCCTGACCGGCGAGGAGCTCGTCGCGGCAGTCGGCAAGTAGGCCCGTGAAAACGCGCGGCGCCGTTGCATCGCGGCGCCCCGCTTGCCCCTCGCGCGCCGCTTACTTCGCGAGCGTGACCTTGCCGTCGAACAGGCGGTTGAGCGCCCATGGATTGCTCGTTCGCAATGCATCGGGAAGCAGCGCATCCGGCATGTCCTGATAGCTGACCGGCCGCAGGAAACGGCGGATCGCGAGACTGCCGACCGACGTCGAGCGCCCGTCCGCGGTGGACGGATACGGGCCGCCGTGCACCATCGCATGCGCGACCTCGACGCCGGTGCCAAAGCCGTTGACCAGCACGCGGCCCGCACGCCGCTCCAGCGCCGGCAGGAACGTGCGCGCGTCCGCGTAATCGGCTTCGTCGAGATGGATCGCCGCCGTCAGTTGCCCTTCCAGCGACTCGATCAGCGCGAGCATCGTCTTCAGGTCCGGGCACCGGACGATCAGCGACGCCGCGCCAAAAATCTCCTCGTGCAATGCCTTCGATTCGCGGAACGCATCGGCGCTCGTCACGAACAGCGCGCCCTGCCCCTGGTTCGCACCGGTCGGCGCGTTCGCGCGCGCGAGGGTCTGCACCTGCGGATGCTGCGCGAACGCCGCGACCGCGCGTTCGAACGCCTGGTGAATACCCGGCGTGAGCATCGTGGCGGCCGGCGCCTGCGCGAGCCGCTCGGCCGCCGCCGCGATGAAGCGTTCGAGCGCCGGCCCCTCCACCGCGAAGATCAGCCCCGGGTTCGTGCAGAACTGGCCCGCGCCGAGCGTCAACGACTGCACGAACGCCTGCGCGATCGCCTCGCCGCGCTGCTCCAGCGCATGCGGGAACAACAGCACGGGGTTGATGCTGCTCATCTCCGCATAGACGGGGATCGGCTCGGGACGCGCATTCGCGATCGCGATCAGCTCGGTCCCGGCATGGCGCGAACCGGTGAAGCCGACCGCCTTGATGCGGCGGTCGCGCACGAGCCCCTGACCGATTTCGCGGCCGCTGCCGAACAGCAGCGAGAACGTGCCTTCCGGCATCCCGCACGCGTTCACGGCCTGCTGCACGGCCATCCCGACGAGTTCCGACGTGCCGGGGTGCGCCGAGTGCGCCTTCACGATCACCGGGCAGCCGGCCGCGAGCGCGGACGCCGTATCACCGCCCGCCACCGAAAATGCGAGCGGGAAGTTGCTCGCGCCGAATACCGCGACCGGGCCGATGCCGATATGACGCAGGCGCAAATCGGGACGCGGCGCCGGCTGGCGTTCCGGTTGCGCCGGATCGATGCGCGCTTCGAGGTAGTCGCCCGCGCGCACCACGTCGGCGAACATGCGCAACTGGCCGATCGTGCGGCCGCGCTCGCCTTCGACCCGCGCGCGAGGCAGGCCCGATTCGGCGACGCAGCGCTCGACCAGCGCATCGCCGAGCGCGAGGATGTTGGCCGCGATCGCTTCGAGAAACCGCGCGCGTGCTTCGGGCGAGGTCTCGCGATACGCGTCGAAGGCCGCCCAGGCCAGCGCGCATGCTTCGTCGAGATCGACGACGGTCGCACCGCCGAACGCGGGCTCCATGCGTTCGCCGCTCGCCGCGTCGATCGCATACGTGACGCCCTGGGTGCCGCGCCGCGCGCGCTGACCGATCAGCAAGTTGCCTGCGATGTTCATTTCCGTTTCCTGTGTGGATCAATCGACTGAATGCGTTGGCGTCGACGCGAATGCGGCGCCGCCACGAGTGACCACGATGGTTTCAAACCCGCCCGACCCGCGTCAATACTTCGCGCATGACAGCTTTTCATAGCGCTATGAGCGGCTCTCAATACCGGATACGCGGCACGATTCTTATACTGGCCCGCGACGCGCCGCACCGGACGCGCCCGTCCGACGTCGAATATCCACACGGCAAACTGCCCCGAGTTCACGTCGGCCACGACGATGGAGACGATCATGTGTGTGCAAAAACCGGCCAACGGCCCCGACGTCAGGCGCCTGCTCGACGGCCTGCCGACCAACTGGGGCAAATGGGGCCTCGACGATGAAGCCGGCGCGCTGAACTATCTGCAATCCGAACAGGTGATGCCCGGCATCGCCGCCGTGCGCCAGGACCGGACCTTCACGCTGCAGGTGGACATCGGCCACGCACCGGTCAATCCGCTGGTGATCAAATAACGCAGGCGGGCCGTGCCCGGGCACATCGCGCGGCCCGGGCATCCCGCGACGACCGCGCGGGTATCAGAACGTGCCCGGATACGCGCCGCCGTCGAGCAGCACGTTCTGTCCGGTCAGATAGCCCGCGTGCGCACTGCACAGGAAGGCGCAGACCGCGCCGAATTCGTCGGCCGTGCCGAAACGCCCGGCCGGCACGTTGCGGCGCTTCGCTTCGCGGGTCGCTTCGTAGTCCGTGCCTTCCGCCCGAGCCGACGCTTCGGTCGCCTTCTTCAGACGGTCGGTATCGAACAGCCCCGGCAGCAGGTTGTTGATCGTCACGTTACGCGCCGCGATACGCTTCTGCCGCGCGATGCCCGCGATGAAACCGGTCAGCCCCGTGCGTGCGCCGTTCGACAGGCCGAGCACATCGATCGGCGCTTTCACGGCGCTCGACGTGATGTTGACGATGCGCCCGAAGCCGCGCTCGGTCATCCCGTCGACGGTCGCCTTGATCAGCTCGATCGCGGTCAGCATGTTCGCGTCGAGCGCGGCGATCCAGTCGTCGCGCGTCCATTCGCGGAAGTCGCCCGGCAGTGGGCCGCCCGCATTGTTCACGAGGATGTCGATGTGCGGCGCGGCCGCGAGCGCCGCCGCGCGACCCGCGCCCGTCGTGATGTCACCGGCCACCGCCACCACCGTGACGGCCGGGTTCAGCGCGCGCAATTCGCGGGCGGCCGCCTCGAGCGCGTCACTGCCGCGCGCGGTGATCACGGCGTTCACGCCCTCGGCGACGAGCGCCTGCGCGCAACCCTTGCCCAGCCCCTTGCTGGCCGCGCAGACCAGCGCCCAGCGGCCTTCGATGTTCAGATCCATACGTGCTTCGCTCCTGACGTCCGACGCGGGTCGCCCAGGCGCGACCACAATCGACACGGCAATAAGTTCAAGTTATAGTGAGTGCGCCCGTTTTCCGCCGCACGCCGGCGGCCTTCCGGTTCACACATCCAAAAAACGGCTTGATAAAAGGCTCGACGGGCCAGCATAAAGAATCGCCGCCATCGCGACAATCGACGGGATGTGATACCGGTATAACTTTTCGTCACACCCATGACCCCGCCGCTTCACTCGATCATTTCCCGCCTTCACCTGAAGCAGCTGCGCCTGCTGATCGCCCTCGCCGACCAGGGCTCGCTGCTGAAGGCCGCGCAGCAGGTTGCGCTCACGCAGCCGGGTGCGAGCAAGGCGCTGCAGGAGATCGAGACGACCTTCGGCACACCGCTGTTCAATCGCACCAACCGCGGGCTCGAACCGACCGAGGTCGGCGATTGCGTGATCCGCTACGCGCGGCTGATTCATACGGATCTCGCGCATCTGCGCGAGGAAATCGTCGGCATCCTGCGCGGGCATGGCGGACGCGTGAGCGTCGGCGTGATCATGGGCGCGGTGCCGCGGCTGACCGATGCGATCTCGACGCTCGTCGCGCGCCATCCGGAGATGTCCGTCGAGATCGTCGAGGACACCAGCGAGGCGCTGCTGAGCGAGATCGACGCGGGCCGGCTCGACCTCGCGATCTGCCGCACGACGATCAGCCGCACGCCGCAGCTCTACGACAGCGTGAAACTGCAGGACGAGACGCTCGCGGTGGTCGCGAACGTGCGGCATCCGCTCAAGGGCGCGAAGAAGCTCGCGTTGCGCGACCTCGCCGAATACCGATGGGTCGTGTATCGCGCGAACATGCCGATGCGGCTGCTGCTCGAGCGCGAATTCCTCGAAGCCGACCTTCGCTTTCCTCCGCACCTGCTCGAAACGACGTCGGCGTTCGCGACGCTCGCGCTGCTGCAGGGCAATCCGTCGTTCGTCGCGCTGGTGTCGATCGACGTCGCCGAATTCTTCGCGCGGCACGACATGACGCGCATCCTGCCGCTCAGGATCGGTTCGCGCAGCGAGCCGTACGAGCTCGTCACCCGCAAGGGAGCGCCGATTTCGCCCGGCGCGCGGCTGCTGATCGACGAACTGCACGCCGATGGCGGCGGCCAGCCGGCGTAAAACCGCGCTGACGCGCCAACGCCTTCGCAGCGGGTCGAAACCCGCGGCGAAGGCGTGGCCGGAGCCGGAAAGCCCGACTCCCATCGCACGATGCGACGTGCCGCCGTTAAGCCGCCGCGAAGCGCTTCGCCAGTTCCGCGAGGCCGTCTTCGTAAATCCCGCGGAACAGCCGGACGGTTTCGTCGTCGGTCGCGCCGTGCGGCGTGAACGTGCCCGACCACTCGACCTTCGATGCGTTCGGGCCGTTCTCGCGCACGCGCAGCGTGGAGCGATAGTTCACGACCGGGAACGGTGCTTCGAGAATCGCGTACGTATAGCTGCGTTCCGCTTCGTCGAACGCGACCAGCCGCTCGACGATCGCGTCGCCCGCCGGGTTCGCGAGACGCCGCACGCGCCCGCCTTCGCTCAGTTCGCTGGCCGGAATGTACGACAGCCAGTCGGGCAGTGCGCCGAAGCCGCCGATCAGTTGCCAGACCGTGTCGGCCGAAGCCGCGATCTCGATACCTGCATGGGCCTGTGCCATGTCATCACCTTTCAGGATCAACGATCGGTCGGCAGCGGCGCATTGGCCGCAATCAGACCTTGTTCACGCATGTCGCGCCAGAAGTCGGCCGGAATCGCCACGTTCAGCGCCGCCTGGTCTTCCGTGATCCGCTCCGGACGGCTCGCGCCCGGAATCACCGCGACGGTGGCCGGATGCGACATCGAAAACTGCAGCGCGGCGGCCTTGATCGGCACGTCGTAGCGCGCGGCGATCGCCTTGATCCGGTCGACCTTCGCGAGAATTTCCGGCGACGCCTTCTGGTATTCGAAGTGCGTGCCGCCCGCGAGCACGCCCGAGCTGTACGGGCCGCCGACGACGATCCCGACGTTCTGCGCGGCCGCCGCCGGCATCACGCGCTGCAGCGCGCGTTCGTGATCGAGCAGCGTGTAGCGGCCGGCCAGCAGCATGCCGTCGGGTTGCGGTTCGGCGAGGTCGAGCACCAGTTCGATCGGTTCGACGCGGTTCACACCGAGGCCCCATGCGTTGATCACGCCTTCCTCGCGCAACTTGCTCAGTACGCGAAACGCGCCCTTGCGCGCCACTTCGAATTGCGCGAGCCATTCGTCGCCGTAGAAATCCTGCGCGATGTCGTGCACCCACACGATATCGAGGCGGTCGGTGCGCAGGCGCTTCAGGCTGTCCTCGATCGAGCGCAGTGTCGCGTCGGCCGTGTAGTCGTTGACGATGCGGTTCGGCCGGCCGTGTTCGAACAGGCCGCCCTTTTCGCCGAGATCGCGCGCCGACACGTCCTCGATTTCGTCGAGGATCACGCGGCCGACCTTCGTGCTCAGCACGTATTCGTCACGCGGATGGTGCGCCAGCGCGTCGCCGAGGCGGATTTCCGCGAGGCCTGCGCCGTAGAACGGGGCCGAGTCGAAATAACGGATGCCGTGTTGCCATGCCGCTTCAACGGTGGCCGCGGCTTCCGCGTCGGGGATGTTGCGGAACATGTTGCCGAGGGGCGCCGTACCGAAACCGAGGATCTTGTTGCCGGGCAGCTTGTCTTTGAGACTCATGATTTTCTCCAGGGAGTAAAGGAAAGCGAGTTCAGTCTAGGGAGACGGGTTAAGTCTGTCCAAGACGGAATTCGACACACTTGAGTCCCGCTAGGTCTGATACGGGGATTTGCGGCCTGTTTCGATCACCGGCTCCGGCGCCCTGTTCGGCCGAGACGCCCGGCCGGCAAGGCTACCGACCGAATCCACGTTCGATTCGTGACGCAGGATCAAAAATGATTTGGCGCGGCGGCCGTTTTTCCCGGATGCCGGCGTACCTATATTGACTGCACTCGCAACGACATCGACGTGGTCGACGGTGGTTGCGGCTCACTCAACCAGACAGGTACCCACGATGAAAACGCTCGTTTCTTCCACCCTTGCCGCACTGATCCTTTCCGCACCGGCGCTGTCGTTCGCGCAACAAGCCGACCATCAGCTGACCCGCGCCGAAGTGAAGGCCGAGATGGCCCGTCTCGCGGCCGTCGGCTACACCCCCGCGCTGGATCACAACCAGTACCCGGCCGCGATCCTCGCCGCCGAACAGCGTGTGCGTGAAAACACCGTCGCGCAATCCGCCCCGAACGCCGCCCCGACCGCGGACAACACCGGTTACGGCAGCGAAGCCCGCACGACCGGCGAATCCGGCCGTGCGATGATGATCAACGGCCGCAACTCGATCTATCGCGGTCATTGAGTCGCGTCGGCGTGCAAGCGAGCACGCCTTTCGATACGCGCAACCGCTCGTCCATCCCCTCCGCATGGCCGGCCCGAATCGCCTGAACAGGCATTCGGGCCGCGCGTCGTCGCTGCCCTTGCACTCCGTCGCCCTGCTTCGCGAAACCGGCTCGCCCGTGGCCGCCGCAGGCAGCGATTCGTGACTGCGCAGTACAAGTTCTTATGCCGCTTCATCCGTTTATCCGGCGCGCGCCGCGCACGATACTTCGCACCGTCAGGCGCCACGCGCCCCACTCGACATCTCGTACGCATATGAACCGATATCCAGGATTGAAGCGCATCGCGCGATCGGCCGCGCTGGCCGCCGTTCCGCTGGCCGCGCTCTTCGCGTTGTCCGGCTGCCAGTCGGACGACAAGGCTCCGGCCGCGACGCCGAGCGTGATCGTCAGCGCGCCCGTCGCGCGCGACGTCAACGACGTCGACGTCTACACCGGCCGCTTCGAGGCGGTCGACACCGTCGACGTGCGCCCGCGCGTGAGCGGCTATCTCGACAAGGTCGCGTTCCAGGACGGCGCGACCGTCCGCAAGGGCGACCTGCTGTTCGTCATCGACCCGCGCCCGTACCAGGCGGCCGTCACCGCCGCGCAGGGCGCGCTCGAACGTGCGCAGTCGCAGCTGAAGCTGAGCCGGCAGGATTTCGAGCGCGCGAGCATCCTGATCAAGACCGACACGATCGCGCAGAGCCTCTACGACCAGCGCAGGCAGGCGGTGCAAAGCGCGCAGGCCGAGGTGACCAGCGCGCAAGGCGCACTCGAACGCGCGCGGCTCGACCTGTCGTTCACGCGCATCGTCGCGCCGATGTCCGGCCGCATCAGCCGCAAACTCGTGAGCGAGGGCAATCTCGTGAAAGGCGGCGACAGCGACGCGACCGTGCTGACGACGATCGTGTCGCAGGACCCGATCGACATCTACTTCGACGTCGACGAGGAAAGCTACCTGCGCTATACGCGCGAAGCACGGAAAAGCGGCGGCAACGCGTCGTCGCGGCAGGTCGCGATCGCGCTGCCGGGCGACGTGCAGCCGTCGCTCACGGGGACGATGGATTTCGTCGACAACCGTCTCGACGACTCGACCGGCACGCTGCGCCAGCGTGCGCGCGTCGCGAATCCGGACCGGCGCCTGAGCCCTGGCCAGTTCGGCCGCGTGTATCTGTCGAGCCGCGTCGCGCACCCTGCGCTGCTCGTGCCGGATGCGGCGGTCGCGACCGATGCGACGCGCCGCGTGCTGTACTTCGTCGACGCGAACGGCACCGTCGCGATCCGCCCGGTGACGCCCGGCCGCCTGTACGGCAACCTGCGCGAGATCGACGCGGGGCTGAACGCGGGCGATACCGTGATCGTCGACGGCTTCCAGCGCGTGCAGGCCGGCGACAAGGTCAAGGCCGTGCCGCGCGCGATCGAAGCGGCCGCGGTGGCCCGCGCGGCGAGCGGCACGACCGGGAGCGCGCAATGAACCTCGGCCGCCTGTCCGTCCAGCAGCCGGTGCTCGCGATCGTCCTGTCGATCGTGCTGACGATCGCGGGCGCGCTGGCCTATTTCTCGCTCGCGGTATCCGAGTATCCGGACATCGCGCCGCCGACCGTCGTGATCCAGGCGACCTATCCGGGCGCCTCCGCGGAAACGGTCTCGCAAACGGTGTCGACGCCGATCGAACTGGAAGTGAACGGCGTGGAAGACATGCTGTACATGTACAGCCAGGCGACGTCCGACGGCAGCCTGAACATCACCGTGACGTTCAAGCCCGGCACCGACGTCGACAAGGCGCAGGTGCTCGTGCAGAACCGCGTCGCGCTCGCGACGCCGCGCCTGCCCGAGCCCGTGCAGCGCAGCGGCGTGTCGGTACGCAAGTCGTCGCCGACGCAGCTCGGCACGATCTTCCTGTACTCGCCGGACCAGCGCTACGATCCGCTGTACGTATCGAACTATGCGATCCGCAACGTCGCCGACGTGCTCAAGCGGATCGAAGGCGTAGGCGACATCAACGCGCTCGGCGCGCGCGAATACTCGATGCGCATCTGGCTCGACCCCGAGCGCGTCGCGTCGTTCGGCCTGAGCCCGGCCGACCTGATCGCCGCGGTACGTTCGCAGAACACGCAGCTCGCGGGCGGCGTGGTCGCGCAGGCGCCGATCGCGAACCAGGCGTTCCAGCCGAACCTGGTCTTCGAGGGGCGGCTCAAGCGCCCCGAGGATTTCAGCGACATCGTCGTCAAGCAGGGCAAGGACGGCAGGCTCGTGCGGCTGAAGGACGTGGCTCGCGTCGAAGTCGGCGCGCTCGCGTATGCGACCGACAGCTACATGCTGCGCCATCCGACGATCGCGCTGCAGGTGCTGCAGCAGCCCGGCGCGAACGCGGTCGCGACGATGGCCGCGGTCGAGAAGAAGATGGCCGAACTGTCCCGCGACTTCCCGAAGGGCATCGTCTACAACATCGGCTACAACCCGACCGCGTTCATCGGCGACAGCATCCACGAACTCGTCAAGACGATCTACGAAGCCGTCGTGCTCGTCGTGTTCGTCGTGCTGCTGTTCCTGCAGGGCTGGCGGCCGTCGATCATCCCGATCCTGTCGATTCCGGTGTCGCTCGTCGGCACGTTCGCGGCGATGGCCGTGCTCGGCTATTCGATCAACAACCTGACGCTGTTCGGCCTCGTGCTCGCGGTGGGGATCGTCGTCGACAACGCGATCGTCGTGGTCGAGAACGTCGAGCGGCACCTGGCGGCCGGCGCCGGGCCACGCGACGCGACGCTGCTGACGATGAAGGAAGTCGGCGGCGCGCTGTTCGCGATCACGCTCGTGCTGTGTGCGGTGTTCGTGCCGACCTCGTTCATTCCCGGCATCTCGGGCCAGTTCTTCCGCCAGTTCGGCGTGACGATCGCCGTGTCGACCGCGATCTCGTTCTTCACGTCGGTGACGCTCGCGCCCGCGCTGTCGGCGATGATGCTGAAAGCGCACGCGGGCGACCATGACGCACCCGCGCCGACATCACGCATCGCCACGCTGTTCGCGCCGGCGCTGCGCGTCGCGCGACGCTTCTCGAACGCGTTCAACCGCCTGTTCCAGCGCCTGTCCGATGCGTATGGCCGGCTGGTCCGGAAAGTCGTCCGGATCATCCCCGCCATGACCGCACTGTACGTGGTACTGATCGCCGCGACCGGCTACCTGCTCGTATCGAGCCCGAAGGGCTTCATTCCCGCGCAGGATCGCGGCTACCTCGTCGTGCTCGTGCGGATGCCCGACGGCGCGACGCTCGAACGCACCAGCGCGGTCGCCCGCAAGATCGAGGACATCGCGCTGTCGGTGCCCGGGGTCGCGCGCGTACCGGTGTTCTCCGGCGTCAACGCGGCGACCGGCACGAACTCGGCGAACAGCGCCGGCCTGTTCCCGGTGTTCCAGCCCTGGCCGGAACGCAAGGCGCGCGGCCTGACGATCGATACGATCGCCGCCGAGATGCGCAAGCGGCTCGCGACCATCACCGAAGCGTCGATCGTGGTCGCGATGCCGCCGCCGGTGCAGGGCCTCGGCAGCACGGGCGGCTTCGCGATGCGGCTCGAAGACCGCAACGGCCTCGGCACCGCCGCGCTCGCGAAGGCCACGCAGGATCTCGTCGCGGCCGCGAACCGCACGCCCGGCATGGTCGGCGTCTACACGCCCTACTCCGCGACGAGCCCGCAGGTGCACGTCGAACTCGACCGCGAGAAGGCCGAGATGCTCGGCGTGCCGAGCCAGGCGATCAACGATGCGGTCGAGACGTATTTCGGTTCGACCTATATCAACGACTTCAACATCGTCGGGCGCACCTATCGCGTGACCGCGCAGGCGGACCTGCCGTTCCGCGTCGGCGCGTCGGATCTCGCGCGGCTGAAGGTGCGCAACCGCGACGGCGAGATGGTGCCGATCGGCAGCGTGACGCGCATCGACGACATGCTCGGCGTCGATCGCGCACCGCGCTACAACCTGTATCCGGCCACCGAAATCAACGGCGATACCGCGCCGGGCCTCGGCTCGGGCTTTGCAATCAAGACGATGGAGACGCTGGCGAAGCAGGTGCTGCCGCCCGGCATTTCGTTCGAGTGGACCGATCTGTCGTATCAGCAGACCACGGCCGGCAACACGGGGCTGCTCGTGTTCCCGCTGTGCGTGCTGCTCGTCTACCTGGTGCTCGCCGCGCAGTACGGCAGCTGGAGCCTGCCCGTCTCGATCCTGCTGATCGTGCCGATGTGCCTGCTGGCCGCCTCGCTCGGCGTACGCGCGCTCGGCCAGGACGTGAACATCCTCACGCAGATCGGCTTCATCGTGCTGGTCGGGCTCGCCGCGAAAAACGCGATCCTGATCGTCGAGGTTGCCAGGCAGCTGGAGGCCGACGGCACCGAGCTCGTCGAGGCCGTCGTCGAGGCATGCGTGCAGCGGCTGCGCCCGATCGTGATGACGTCGCTCGCGTTCATCCTCGGCGTGCTGCCGCTCGTGATCTCCGAAGGCGCGGGCGCGGAAATGCGCCAGGCCGTCGGCGCGGCGGTGTTCTTCGGGATGATCGGGGTGACGTTCTTCGGGCTGCTGTTTACGCCCGTGTTCTATGTGATGGTTCGCCGGCTCGCGATGCGCAAGACCGCTGTCGCAGCCGTCGCGACGGAGGCTGTGCAATGAAGTTCGTTCGACTCGTGGCCGCGCTGTCCGCGGCGGCCGTCCTGACCGCGTGCACGAGCGCGCCGGTCGCCACCGTCACCCCGCCGCCGCTGGCCGCGACCTATGCGAACGCGGATCTCGCGGCCGGCGGCCCGGCCGCCGACACCGGTGCGTGGTGGCATGGCTTCCACGACCCGATCCTGGACCGGCTGGTCGACACCGCGCTCGCGAACAACCTCGACCTGCAGGCGGCCGTCGCACGCATCGACGCGGCCCGCGCGGTACGGATCGGCGCGGCGTCGCAATGGTTTCCGTCCGTCGACCTGAATGCCGGTGCCAGCCGTCAGCGGCTGTCCGCATCGCAGGCGTTCCCGACCGATACGCCGACGACCGGCAACGCGTTCGACCTGAATGCGAGCCTCGCATGGGAAATCGACATCTTCGGCCGCATCCGCCAGGGTGTGTCGGCAGCCGACGCGGATATCGCATCCGCGCAAAACGATGCGGCGGCCGTGCGGATCGCGACGATCGACGAAACCGTGCGCACCTACGTGACGGTGCGCGGCCTCGAACAGCGGCTCGCGCTGGTCGAGGCCAACGCGTT
The DNA here is from genome assembly GCF_001319805.1 of Burkholderia sp. E168m22. Classification (NCBI taxonomy): domain Bacteria; kingdom Pseudomonadati; phylum Pseudomonadota; class Betaproteobacteria; order Burkholderiales; family Burkholderiaceae; genus Burkholderia; species Burkholderia sp. E168m22. Next base: position 81,933 of record NZ_BBSK01000139.1, on the reverse strand, counting down.
GAGCCAGCGCGGCACCGAGGAATCGACACGGCGCCTGTTCGACGCGGGCGTCGTGCCGATCGCCGACGTCGACCGCGCCGCCGCGCAGACGGAAACGACGCTGGCCGAGCTGCCTGCGCTGCAACTGCAGCGGCAGGCCGCGATCCACCAGCTGTCGATCATCACCGCGTCGACACCGCAGGACATCTATGCGCGGCTCGACCCGCCCGCGCCCGAGCCGGTGTGGACCGCCGCCGCGCCGGGCATCGGCACGCCGGCCGACCTGCTGCGCCGGCGGCCCGACGTGCGCGCGGCCGAGGCACGCGTCGTCGCGGCCTATGCGCGCATCGGCGTCGCCGAGGCCGACCTGAAGCCGCACCTGCAACTGATCGGCGTGATCGGTGCGGCGATCGACGGTTTCTCGGGCGCGTCGCTCGCGCGTTCGCTCGCATGGATGGCCGGCGCCGGCGCGAGCGCGCCGCTGTTCGACGGCGGCCGGCGCCGCAGCGTCGTCGCGTTGCGGCGCGCGCAGGCCGACCAGGCGCTCGCCGCCTATCGCACGACCGTGCTGACGGCCGTCGGCGACGTCGAGACATCGGTGGCCGCGACCGCCCGAAATCACGGCCGGACCGAGCGCCTCGAGCGCGCGGTATCGAATGCGCGGGGTGCGTACACGCAGATCAACCGGTCGTGGCGCAGCGGCGAATCGGCGTTCATCGATACGCTGGAAGTGCAGCGTGCGCTGCTCGCGGCCGAGGATTCGCTCGCACAGGCGCGCACCGAGGAAACGCTGAGCCGGGTCAGGCTGATGAGTGCGCTGGGGCAGTAAGCGCGCGGTTCGGGTTCGATCGATGCGCGAAGGGCGACGGGTTCGATGTCATGCGAACCCGTCGCCCTTTTACGTGGCGTGAACCCGTGCGGGCGGCATCGACATCAATCAATGTCGCCGCCTGCCTTCAACTGCGCGCTCACATAGTCGAGAAAGCTGACGATGCGCGACGACAGCGTCGTGTTGCGATAGAACACCGCATGAATCGGCTGGCGGAACTCGAGGGTGTCGTCGACGAGCAGTTCGACGAGGCTGCCATCGCGGCGATGCGTGCCCGTCATGTAGTCGGCGAGGCATACGACGCCCGCGCCATTGAGCGCGAGCGTCAGCAGCGTCTCGCCGCTCGACGCCTGCAACGCCGGATGAATGCGGTACACGCCATCGTCCGCGGTGCGCAGCGGCCAATGGTTCAGCGTTTCCGGCTGCACGAAGCCGAGCAGCGTATGGTTCGCGAGATCGGCGACGCTCGCCGGCACGCCGGCTTTCTCCAGATAGGCCGGGCTCGCCAGAATGCGCAGCCGGCTGCTGCCGAGCCGGCGCGCATGCAGCGTCGAATCGCGCAGCTCGCCGATCCGGATCGCGACGTCGGTGCGGTGTTCGAGCAGGTCGATGATTTCGTCGCTCGTATGAAGTTCGGCCTCGATTGCCGGATACGCGTCGCGAAAGCCCGGCATCATCGGCGCGATCACATGCTGCATGAACGGCATCGCCGCATTGATCCGCAACCGCCCGGCCGGCGCCTCGCGCTGGCTGACGATCTGTTCCTCGGCGAATTCGACCGACGCGATGATCTCGCGCGCGTAGTCGAGAAAGAGCTTGCCCTCCTCGGTCATTTCGAGGCGGCGTGTCGTGCGGCGGATCAGCGTGGTGTCGAGTTTCTCCTCGAGGCGCCGCAGAATCCGGCTCATCACCGAGGTCGGCTGATGCAGTTTGTCCGCCGCGCCCGTCAATGAACCGGTATCGGCGATGGTCACGAACGCGAGCATCTCGTCGAGGGTCGTCTTCATGGTCGGCAGTCGTCAGCGGTATCAGGGACCGTCACGATAGTGCCGCCGCGCCGCTTTGATAAGCGGGTTCGCGCGCGAATCATAGTTGATTTCGATTCAATAATGCGCGGCGAATATTGTCGGAATATTCGGACGTGAAACGGGCGGCCGGGCCTGCAAGCACGTGCGGATCGACGCGCGTTTCAGCAGGCAACGCGGTGCGGCAGCGTCAGGCCGCGACGGGCATCTCGTGGCGAATCCAGTCGAGCATCGCGCCGTGCCGCGGCGCCCACCCGAGTTCCCGTCGCGCCCGCAGCGCCTTCACGCGGCTGTTCGAGGCGAGCGAGAAATGCGCGCGCGAGTGACCGAGCACCTCGGCGGCATCGGCGACGTCCCATTCGACGACCGACCGCAAACCGAGCCGCGCGGCGAGCGCGAGACCGATTTCCGCGAACGACGCTTCGCCGTTTTCCGCGAAGTAGAACGCGCCCGGCGGCGCGGCATGGACCGCGTGCAGATAGAGATCGGCGACATCGTCGACGTGCACGTTCGACCAGCGGTTCAGCCCCTTGCCGATCACGCGCACCGCGCCGGCGTCGCGCGCGATGGCCGCGAGCAGCGGCAGTTGCGCGCTGTCGCGACGCAGCCCGAGCCCGTCGCCATAGATCATGCTGTTGCAGATCACGGCCGAGCGGATGCCGAGGGTGGCGGCCGACATCACGAGCCGGTCGATCGCGCGGCGCTCGGCCTTCGCGGGATGGACGATCGGCGTCGTTTCGTCGAACACGATCGCGTCGCCGTGCGCGCCCTGCGCATCGTCCGCGATCACGCTCGTGCCGCTCGTGTGCAGGAACGCCTTGCCCGAGCCGCTCAGCGCCGCGATGATCGTCTCGACGGCCTCGCGGTGATCGCTGTTCGCCGCGTTGACGACGCAATCCGCGTCGCGCGCGAACGCATGCAGCAGCGCCGTATCGTCGAGCGTGCCGACGACCGGCATGATGCCGGCCGCCGCGAGTTTCGCGGCGTTGTCGCCATCGCGCGTCAAACCGGTGACGACGTGCCCGGCCGCGACGAGCCGCGCGGCCACCGATCCGCCGATGTAGCCGGTCGCGCCCGTCACGAATATCCTGCTGCCTTTCATCCGCTGCTCCGGGAAGCGAGGCGGGCCATGCGGCGCACGTCTCGCGAAATATCGTGCGTCGCAGTATCGACGGCCGGTGCCGTCGGCGGAAGAGGTGAATCACTAAAACAGTTTTGCGCGCGGCGGGATGATGAGTCGTGTCGGACGCAACCCGCTTCGATGGGCGTGCAGCCGTTCGCGGTGATCCCGTGCCGCCGGCCGCGCGTCGTCGAGCGCGGCCCCGCCCGTGATTCCGTCCCATGCGATGCTCGATCGGTCCGCCTCCGTCGACCGGTATCGCGCTCGCCGCACACCGGCTTGCCCGCCCATCACGAGCATTTCCCGACGGGTGGGCATGGCGACGTCACCGCCCGTCGCCGAGCGACCCGAGAATCCGGTAGGCGACCTTCACGCGGTCCTCGATCGGCACGTTGCCGTTCGCGAGCATCACAATCCCGATCCGCTTCGCGGGAACGAACGCGACGTACGTGCTGAAGCCGCCGGTCGAGCCCGTCTTGTTGATCCAGGTCGCGGGGTTCGGCGCGAGCGGCGGCTGGATCGCGCTGGCCGGCACCGCGTCGAACAGCATCTTCGGCGCGTTGCCCGCCAGCAGCGTCGGCAATGCGACCGGGTACGGATACTGTTCCCAGATCAAGTCCTGCGTCAGCGGCCCCGCGCGGAAATAGCCGGTGTGCGTACGTTCGATCGCGCGCTGCAGGCGCGGCGCCGTCTGGATCATCCCCAGGTTCGCCTGCACGAAGCGCAGCAGGTCGGCCGCCGTGGTCCGCACGCCGTACGCCGGCTGCCACAGCATGCCTTGCGACATCCGCACCGGCTTGCCGTCCTTCGTGTAGCCCTGCGCATAGTCGGTCATGCGCGCGGCGGGCACGTCGATGGTCGTGTGCGTCATCCCGAGCGCGGGAAAGAGCCGCTGCTCCATCAGCGTCGCGAAATCCTCGTGCATCGCCTTCGCGGTGAGCCAGCCGAGCATGCCGATCGCGACGTTCGAATACTTGCGGTGCGTGCCCGGCGCATACTCGGGCCGCCACGCATCGAGATAGCGGATCAGACCCGCATCGTCGCGAATGCTGTCCGGCACCTGCAGCGGCGTCCCGCCGGGCGTGTGCGTGCCGAGCTGAAGCAGCGTGACGACGCCGAACGGCTTGCCCTGCAACTCGGGCAGATATCTGGCCACCGGGTCCGCGAGCGACAGTTCGCCGCCCTCTTGCGCGTCCGCGGCGAGCGTCGCGGTCAGCGTCTTGCTGACCGAGCCGATCTCGAACAGCGTGTCGCCGGTCACCGGCTTGCCGGTCTGCTTCGACATCACGCCGTAGTCGAACACCTGCGGCTTGCCGTCGGCGACGATGCCGATCGCCATGCCGGGGATCGCATACTGCTTCATCAACGGAGCGATATGGCGCGTGACAGTGTCGTGGAGGTCGTCCTGCGTGACGGCGGCCGCGCTACCGGCCGTGGCGGTCGCGCATGCGGCGACGAACAGGGTCGCGGCGACGCGTGTCGCATTGAATCGCATGAGTGCGGTTCCTTCTATTTCCGATGGTTGCATGGACAACAGATCCGGCCGCGTCGCGCGGAAAAGGCGGCGGCCGTCCTGTCGAAGCAGGACTATCCGCTACCGTCCGATCGCCAACAATCGACGATATGTTGCGCGAGCCGAAAGAAAAACTTATGAGATAGGCGGAATGCGGGACGAGGCGACCGCCATGGCCGGGCCACTCCCCCGTTTTCCACGAAAACCTGTCGGTTTTAACAGCATCGAATCCGGCGGCCGAATGGCGCCGCGTCGAAAATCGACGAAAAAGAGATAAGTCTTGTCAGATCCACGGGCGCCGGCCAGCCGCGCGATTGATTCATCCGCACGGATCGAAGTAGACTCGCGGAAGCCAAAAATAAGATCCGACCTGAGAGAATCCATGAATCACCCTTTTCCGTTCGCCTGCTCCCGAGTCATCGGCTCCCGCGCGTTCGCGTGACGTTCACGCACCGCCCGACCTGAACCGGACTACGCGACGCCGCCGCGTTTGTTTGCGCGCGTACGCTCGTCGTTTCGCCCTTGAGCCAGAAGAACCGCCAGGGTCCCGCGCGCACCGCCCGCGCACGCCCTGCCCGACCGGAGAGTGAGCCCGTGACCGAAACCTTGGCCGCGTCGGCCTATCGGCCGCGCGATGTCGTCAATGCGCCCGACATCAAGGCGGCCATCGCCCGCCGCAGCGCCGCGCGCGGCGATCCGGCCGAGATCCGCGCATGGCTCGGCAACCATTTCTTCCGCTGGGTCGTCGGTGCGTTCGAGCAGGCGCAGCCGCTCGCTTCGCTCGCCGATTACCGCGCGCTCGCCGGCGCCGACCGGCCGGCACCCGAATGGCTCGTGCGCCGGTTCCGCGCGCAACCGGCATCCGCGGCCCCCGCGGCATCCCCGGCCTCCGGCCCGGCGGCCGACGCGGCGCGGCCGCCCGCCGCCGAGCCGGCGCCGCTCTACTTCATCGATCCCGAGCACATGCTGCTGATCGACCGCGAACGCGTGCTGGTCGAATTCCTGCGCTCGCGCGCCGGCACGCGGCTCGCGCAGAAACTGCAGCGCATCACCTGTACGATGGCGCTCGACATGTGGGAACGCGAGCACCAGCGGATGCAGGCGCGCCGCGACAAAGGCTGGGTGCCGAGCAGCGGCCTCGCGTTGCGCGAGGTACTGCGTACGCCGAACGGGATCGTGTTCGAATTCGTCGGCGATCATGCGGCGCTGCGTGAGGAGCTCGCATACGAGTCGTACTACATGCAGCACTGCCTGGGCCAGTTCGCCGATCGCCGACGGCTGCGCGGCGGCTACGGCGAGCAGTACGCGCAAGCCGCGCGGGACGGCCGGCTGCGCCTGTTCACGCTGCGCGGCGCGGGCAACCAGCCGCACGTGACGATCAGTCTGCAAGCCACCGGCGACGGGCTGCGCATCGACCAGATCAAGGGCAAGCAGAATCGTCATCCGGTGCGCCGCTATGCCGACGACGTCCGCCAGTTCCTGCGCGCGCTCGCGCCGCGCGGCGAGCGTCACCCCGATTGCGAGGGCATGGGCCTCGTGTTCGAGCCGGATGCACCGGGCGCGGCCACCGGCGCCTGGACCTTCGTCACCGACGTGCGCTCGCCCGACCATCTGCTGAGCGTGATGAGCGCCAACTTCCACCTGATCGAGCATTTCGAGCAGCCGCCGGCCGTGCTGCAATGGCTGCTGTTGCGCAACGCACCCTATGCGCTCGGCCAGTTGCGGCAGATCGATCCGGCCGTCGCGGCGGCCGCGCGCCATGCGTTGCCGGCCGATGCGCTGCCGGCCGCGCGCACGCCCGACGCACCGCCGGCCACGGCCGCATTCGAGATCGAAGGCATCGCGATCGACCCCGCGCTGTGCGCGACATTCGCGTTGCCCGCGCCGGCGGACGGGAGCCCGTCATGCTGAAACTGCTGCTTGGCGCGGCCGTGCTATGGCTCGTGTGGTACGTATGGCGCTCGTTCCGGGTCGCCGCGCGGCTGGTGCGCGAAGTCGACGCCGACCAGGCCGCGGGCGCCGACGGCGCGGTGCCGGTGCGGCAAACCACGGCCGTCAGGCTCGCGCATGCGCAGGCCGAACAGGCGCCGCCGAACCGCCGCCGCTGGGCGCTCGCGCTGGCCGACATCCTGCTGATCCGCAACGGGCTGCGCTGCGATTGCGACGACCTCGTCTATGCGCTGCCCGACTCGCAGCGCGAACAGCTCGCGCGCCAGCTGCGGCGCGAACTCGACCTGCCGGCCGACCTGCCCGAGTGGCAAATCGTGCAGCGTGTGCCGTCGATCCTCGCGGGCTGGATTCGCGGGGTCGGTCGCTCGCACGACGGCTTCTACGAACAACTCGCCGCGCTCGGGCGCGTGCGCGACGCACTCGCGTTCGACTGCGCGCGCACCGCGTTTCTCGTGCGCTGCATCGCGCTGCTCGGCTGGGCGTCCGAACAGCACGCGTGGGTCGTGCTGCTGCTCAATGCGCAGCGCGCGCAGGACAGCTTCGACAGCTGGGAAGATTTCGGGCTCGCGTATGCGCGGGCGCGCCAGCAGTGGCTGCGCGGCAGCGGCCAGGACGGCCCCGCGTCGTCGCGCGCCACGCAGGAAGTGCGTGAGTACCTGCGCAATCCGTCCGGAAACTGGCTTGCGCTGCCGTGGAAGCGCTACCGCATCTTCGATCCCCAACCCGTTTCGTCATGACCGCCGATACCGACATGTCCTCCGCTTCCGCCGACCTGATTCCGCCCGCGCCATCCCGCTGGCACATTTGCGACGTCGACGCGCTGCTGCGCGCGGGCGACCATGCCGCGCTCGACGCGCAACTCGATGCCGCGCTCGCCGCCAGCTTCGCCGATCGCACCGCCGAAGCGCGATACGTCGACGCGCTGCCGGCCGACGTGCAGCCGTGCATCGACGCCGGCGCCGAAGGCCTCGCGCGCCTGCGCGCGTGGCAGGCCGCGAACCCGCGCTCCGCGCATGCGTGGCTGTGCGAAGCGCACTACTGGCATCACTGGGCCTACGAGTACCGCGGCAGCGGCTGGGCCGAAACGGTGACCGAAGCCGGCTGGATCGGCGCGCATGCGTGCGCGACGCTGACGCTCGTCGCCGCGTTGCGCGCGCTGGTGCTCGCGCCGACGATGTGGAGCGCGCCGATGGTGATCTTCACGAGCGTGTCGTCGTTCGGCGAACCCGAGTGGCTCGCGCAGCTCGTGCGCGAGCGCCGCTGGCCCGTCACCGAGTTGCACCTGAACGCCGGCGCCGAGGACGACGCCACGCGCGCCGAACTGCAGCACATGTTCGCGCGTTCGGGACTGAATCCCGACGTGCCGGCCGCCTGCCCGCCGGAATTTCCCGACGCGCTGCCCGGCGCCGTCCAGGGCAAGAAGCTGCGCAAGGAAAAGTGGTACTGGATGGAAGCGACGCTGCACATCCACCCGAAGCTGTTCTTCCCGATGCGTACGTTCATCTGGTACATGCAGCCGCGCTGGGGCGGCTCGCACGATCACATCCGCGCATTCGTCGCGTCCGACGCGTGCGCGCACCTCGATGCGGTCGAGAAGGACCGGCTGCTGCACGAGATCTGGCGCGACGACTACGCCGGCAACACGCTCGACGCGGATGACGACGAAGACGATGCACGCCGCGCGATGACCGCGACGCTCGCGCGTGCGCAGGCCGCGCTGCATCCGTACCACCGCTGGGAGACGCTGCACTGGCTCGCGTACAGCCATTTCAAGCGCAGCGAGTACGAACAGGCCTACGCGCGGCTGCAGGAAGCCGAACGCAACGAGCCGATCGACGACAACCGCGCCATGGCGATGGGTTTGCGGCTGGCGCTCGGCCTCGATCCACAGGGCGACTGGCTGCCCCGCGCGATCGAACGTGCATCGGACGCACGCGCCTGCACGTCGGCGATGATCCTGCGCGGCTATGCCCATCGCACCGGCACGTTCGGCTTCGCCCAGGACGACGCGCGCGGCGACGCCTGGCTCGAAGCCGCGCGCGAGAACGAGCCCGGCTCGCTCGCATGGAACCAGATCGCCACCGCGTTCGAGTATGAAAACCGGCGCCCCGCCGATGCCCTCGCCATCTGCCAGCTCGGCTACGAGGCCGGCGGCAATTCGTGCGACTACCTGCTCGGCTGCTTCTACAAGGAAGGCATGCATGTCGAGGCCGACCCGTACCGCGCCGCCCACTACTTCCGCGAATCGATGGAGGCCGGCGGCAACATGGCAGCGTACCGGCTCGGCTACACGTACCATCACATCGGGCAGACCAGCACGGACCGAGCCGAACGCGTGCGCATGCAGACCGAGGCCGTCGAGGCCGCGCGCAAGGCGCACGAGATGGGGCATACGGACGGCCTCGAGTGCATGCTGATGTTCATCGGCGACATCGAGGACTATCCGTCGCGCCATCGCTACGTCGACGAACTGCGCCGACATGCCGAAGGCGGTCACCCGGCCGCGATGGCCGCGCTGTCGTTCTTCCTTGCCGACATCAACGACAAGTCGCTGTACGACTATCGCGAAAGCGTGCGATGGATCATGGGCGCGCAGGCCATCGCACCGGACGACGAATACGTGCTGAACATCACGCGTGTCAGCCACGAAGACGGCATGCTCGGGAAGCTGCGCTACAAGCTGCAGCGCAAGCAGATCAAGGCGCACGAGATTCCGGGCGCCGACAACGCGATGGTCTGAACCCGGGCCGACGCACGCGCCCGCTCGCCGGCGGGCCGTGCGTGCATCATCCCGGCAGCCGGTCGAGAAACGCCAGCATCGCCGCGTTGAACCGCGCGGGCCGCTGCAGCGGCGCGAAATGACTCACGCCGGGCAGGATCGTCAACGTCGCGCCCGGGATCGTCCGCGCGAGGTACGCCGCATGCTCGGGCCGGATGAATTCGTCGTGCTCGCCCTGCACGATCGCGACCGGCACGGCGATCGCCGCGAGATCCTGCGCGGTGTAATTCGGTTGCGTGCGCATCATTTCGCTGACGGCCGCGACGAACGCGTCGAATTGGTCCGGTGTCGCGGACAGTTGCGCATAGTCCTTGCGATGCCGCGCGAAGCAGCGGTCGATCAGCAGGCTCGGCGCCATCTCCTTCGTGCCGCCCGGATCCATGCTGCAGGCGAAGAACAACACGCCGGCCGCGCGTTCCGGTGCGCGCGCGGCCAGCACGAGCGCGATGCACGCGCCATCGCTCCAGCCGACGAAGCGTGCACGGTCGACCTGCAGCGCGTCGAGGACGGCCAGCACGTCCGATGCCATGCGTTCGTAGGAGTAAGGGCGGTCGTCGCGCGTGCTGCGGCCGTGGCCGCAGCTGTCGATCACGATCGCGCGGTAGCCGGCCGCGAGCAGTGCCGGCACCTGGTTGCCCCAGTTGCCGCCGTGGCCGAGGCCGCCGTGCAGCAGCACGACCGCCGGCCCCCGGCCGAACGACGCGTGCCAGATGCGCGCGCCGTCGTGGTCGAGCCACCCTTCGGCGTCGGCTGCCGGCAGCGGGGTGCCGCCGTGCGCGTCGAAGCGAACGAGTTCGTCGTCGTCGAGTTCCGCATTCATCGTTCAGCCATCCTTGAGAAGGAGACGAGCTTGCGATTGTAATGCGGGCAGCCGATGAGGTCGTGGCCCCTCAGGCCTGCGTCGACACCAGTCCGCCCGACGGCGAGCCGCCGGATTTTTCGAGCGCCGCGGCGAGTTGCGAGATCGCCGTCGCGAGCGCGGCCGAAATCGCGCTGGCTTCCGCGCTCAGCGACTGCTGTTCGACGGCCGCGGCCGGGTCGTCCTTCGCGCGCTGGGCGGCGGTGGCCATCTGCCGCTCCAGCGTCGCGAGCTGCTTCTGCAGCCGCTCGATCAGCGCCTTCAACTGGGCAACTGCCGGGTCTTCCGACGATGCGCCCGCCGCACCGGGCGTTTGGCCGGTCGCGCCGGCCGAATCCTTCGCGCCGGAGGGGCTGGTCGTGCCGGTCGCACCCGTCGTGCCGGTCGCGCCCGTGGTGCCGTCCGTGCCCGTCGCGCTCGCGGCATTCGTTGCGCCGGTGGGCGACGTCGCGGCGGACGGGTTCGCGACCACGCCGCTATCCGCGAGCGGGGATCGCGCGGTCGGGGAGAAATCGATCTGCATCGTGTCGGTCCGTATGTCGGTAAACGAAGTGACAGGGCGAAAATCGCCTTCCAGTTCGTTTACGGCATTCGTCACACGAAACTTGAATATCGGGGCCGGGTGGATTGCCGTGCGATGAGCACAATGGATCGGGAAAGGGCCAGATGGGCGGCATGACGGCGCTGGTAAAATCGCCGCTTCGCCGGCTGGCTACGCATGTCGAGCGCCTTCCCGTGCTCGACCGCGAAGCCGCCGGCTTCGACTCCCGGCCCCCGTTGCGCGCGGCATGCGACATGGGCCGGCGCCGCGATCGCGGCTTCCCGAGTTGCCGTTTCCGTCCGCATGCGTACTCCGCTCGCCCGCTCGAGCGGCGAACGCCGCGCGGCACACATTCACCTCATCACGCATTCGAGGAACACACGATGGCCCGCATCGGCGCCTTCTGCATCACGACGTGGCTCGCCGCCGCGATTCTCTACTTCGGCCAGCACTCCGTCGCGATGATCGTGCTCAGCGGTGTCGTGGTGTTCGGCGGATTCGATCTGCTGCGTCCGTAAGTGCGCGGCCGTACCGGGTGCCTCTTGTCGCACGCATCCTCGTGCGTGCGTCGCAGGTTCGCCAGTGCCTTCAATCCTTGAAGCGCTGCGACGCGCTCGACGGATGCGCGCAGCGCGGCGCCCCGCGCGCACCCTTGCGTTCATCGCACGCCGCCCTGGTGCTGCATGCGCATCGCGGTTGACGCACCGCCCGCCGTCATCTGCGTGTAGTCCGCATTCGGCCCGGATGGCGGCGTCAGGTTGTCGGCGGCCGCCCATTGCGTCGGCGTGGCGGACAGCGCATAGCTCATCGTGCCGCCATTGGCGATCTTGCCCAGCGGTAGCCACGAGCCCGCGTAGTCCGTGCCGTTGACCTTCAGCGACTGGATGTACGGGAACGCGGCATGGCCGGTATCGTCGGCCGCGACCTGCTTGTCGCTTTCGAGTCGCAGCGTCTTGCCGTTGCCGAGCCAGACCGTGATCCCGCTGAACTGCGGCGTCGACAACGCAAGACCGGCTTCCGACGGAATCACCGGGAACATGCCGAGCGTCGCCCACACGTACCAGCTCGACGTCGCGCCCATGTCGTCGTTGCCCGGCAGGCCGTCGCGGCCGGTGCCGAACGTCTGCGCCATGATGATCGGCAGGATGTACTGCGCCCCGCTCGGTTGCCCGGCCCAGTTGTAGCCCCACGGCGACTGGAACGACGGTTCGTTGCCGATGTAGAGGCCATTCGACGATTCGCCGCCGTTCAGGCTGCCGGCGGTCGGCACGGTCGAATACGGCGTCGTGATCGAGAACAGCTTGTTCAGCCGCGCGACGGCCGCCTGCTTGCCGCCGATCGCGTCGATCAGCGCGGACCAGTCCTGCGCGAAGGTCCAGAAGTAGTTCGGCTCCGTCGATTCATGGAACGCGCCCTGCACGAGCGTGCCCAGCGTGCCGGGCGCCGCCCCGGCCGGCGGCGCGTTGCGCGCGGCGATCACCTTGTTCGGGTAGTCGAAGATGTTGCGCCACCACGACGCACGCGTATACAGCGTGCCGATGTTGTCCGCCGTCACGCCGACCGACGGCGCGTTCAGCACGCCGGCAGGCAGCGCCTGCAGGAACGCGGCCGCGGAGCGGTCGCTCAGCACGCGCTCGATGGTCGCGGACGACGAATGGCCGTCGTCGCTCTGCGACAGGTAATGGGCCGTCAGGAAGTTGGCGAGCCCGGGCGCACTCGCGCGGTCGTTGCACGCGCTCGACGGATCGAACACCGACTGCTTCGTCAGCCGTGCGGCCGACACCAGGTCGAAGTCGGTCGCGCCGAACTTGTAGGAACCGGCAATCACGTTCAGTGCGTTGTCGCCCGCCATCGGCGTCGAATCGTCGCTGCCGTCGACCCAGTGCGGGAACGCGCCGCATTGCAGCCCGTCGACGACGAGCGACTGCATCATGTCGCTCGCTTCCCGCGGGGCAAGCAATGCCAGCAGTTGCGCCTGCGACCGGTACGTATCCCACAGCGAGAAGCCCGTGTAGTGATTGGCGCCGCCGCCTTGCGAGCCGTCGGGACGTTTGTACGCGTAGTCCTTCACGTTCGCGGTGGCACGCTGCGGGACGGTGCCGGTCCGGTCGACCGAGGTCGGATAGCTGCCGTTCGCGTTCCTCGGCTGACGCATGCTGCGGAACTCGCCATTCGTGTCGCTATAGAGCGTCGGCGCGCTGAATACGTGATACAGCGCCGTATAGAACTTCGTGAGGTTCGCCTTCTGCGTGGCGTTCAGCGCAGCCGGGTCCTTCGCCTGATCGATCTGGATCGTATTGAGCCGGTCGTTCCACGCCGCCGATGCCTTCGCACGCGCATCGTCGAACGCGAGTTTTTCACCCTCGGCCGCGAGGTTGGCCTGTGCGTTCGACACGCTGACGGACGAGATGCCGACCTTCACGGTGACGGTCCTGTCGTCATCGGTCAGGTCGAACTGCAGCGTCGCGGCGCCGTTGCTCGCGGTATTCACCGACGACGTACCGGTTTGCTTGCGCAGCGGCTTGTCGAAGGTCGCATAGAAGTACACCGGAGCGTTCCAGATTGTGCCGTACGGCGTGCAGAACGCCGGCGCGACCGCCTGCCCGCTCATCGACTTGCCGTCGCCGGCGATCGCAAGCGCCACGTTGTTCGCGGTGATGCTCGTGCGGCTCGAATCGCTGTTGCCGTTCAGCTTCGCATCGACCGAGAAGAAACCCTTGTCCTTGTCCGTGTACGTAAAGCGCGCGAGGCCGGCGCGCGCGGTCGCGCTCAGCTCCGTCGTGATGCCACTCGCGAGGCGTACCTTGTAGTAGCCCGGTTGAGCCACTTCTTCCGAATAGCTGTATGCGATACCGGTCGGCCTGCCGCCCGGCGCGATGGCGTTCGCCCCGTCGGTGGGCAGCATCGCGACCGCGCCCTGCCCCGGACAGCCGACGCCGCTCAGATGCGTGACGCTGAAGAAGTCGATCGTGCCGCCCGACCCACCCGACGACAGGTAGCCGCCCGAGCCGTTGAAGTTGTAGCGCGGTGTGTTCGGACCGAAATCCACCATTCCGAACGGCACGGTGGCGCCCGGGTTCACGTTGCCCCCGTAGCCGGAGTCATTGTTGACCTGCGTGCCGATCAGCGGGTTGACGAACTGCGTCAGCTGCATGTTGGTGCGCGCGGGCGTGGACGGTTGGCCGGGTTGTGATGGCTGCCCGGGCTGCGATGGCCCCGATGTCGATGGCCCGTCCGTGCCGCCATTACCGGTGGTGCCGCCGCTGCCGGCGATCGACGGGCTGTTCACGTCATCGCCGCCACACGCGGCGAGCGCCGCACCCGTCAGCGCAGCGACGATCAAGAGTCGTGTATTTTTCATTTTTCGTTTAGCACCGTTAATTAAACGAGTCGTCCTGCGTCGACGATGTTCCGGCGGGGCGTCAGGCTTGCCGCCTTGCGCGGCGCGACGCCGGCTGGTCTCCCATCGGCGTCGCACGGACTCCCGCTTGTGAATATCCGGCGCGCTATCGCGCGGCCCGCGATTTACCTCGGACCATCGGCGCCGTTCCCGCGGACCTACAGTGCCGCAACGACTGTTTATTCACCACAAGAAGTTTCCCGAATTTTCGGTTTGTTTAACTAAACAAATGGGAGTTAAGTGGCTATGGGTACAAATTGCCGAGGCTTGTTGCGTTGCAACCAGACTGGAAAGGAGGGGTCTCGACGGGCACCCGAAGAAACCGGGTGCCGTTTTCACTCAGGGATACGAACGAATACACGAAGCGTCCGACGACGCGTCAGCGCGGCAACGTCCTCAACGAAGACGGCCCGCCCGTCAGCGCGATCCGCTTGCCCGTATCGCGCAGCTTGCCGCCTTCCACCGCATACAGCGCAAGCTGCCGTTCGACGTTGAATTGCACGATCACGTGCCGGCTGTCCGCGGTAAACACGATGCCCTGCGCGGCTTCGCCGCCCGGCACCTCGTTCACCTTCACGGCCCGCCCGTCGCGGATCTCGAACAGCAGCACCTTGCCGATCTTGTGGCGGCCCGGGTTGTCGGCCGTGAGGTTCGAGCCGTCCATCGCCTGCACGGCGATCCACTTGCCGTTCGGCGAAATCGCGACGCCTTCCGGCAGCGACGGCACCGTCAGGTACTGAACCGTGCGGAACGGCACGCGCGACACGTCGATCAGCGCGACCGAATCGGCGTCGCCCGCCAGCGTGCCGGTGTAACCCGGTAGCCCGGCGAGCCCGACGTTGCTGACGACGGCCCAGCGGTTGTCGCTCGACACGTCGATCGTGTAAGGCGCGACGCCCGTGCTCAGACGCGTGCCGCTGTCGGTCACCTTGCCGTCGTCGACGTTCAGCACCGCGATGCCCTGCTCGTCGCGCAGCGACACGAGCGCATGCCTGCCGTCGTGCGTGAAGCTGATCCCGGCCAGCCGCTTCTTGCCGATTTTCAGGTTGCCTTCGAGCGTCACCTGCGTGCCGTCGATGCGCAGGATCGACACGCGGCCGTCGACGTTGGCGACGAGCGCAAGCCGGCCCGAGCGATCGATCGCGATCCCTTGCGGATGCGTGCCGAGCTCGATGCGCGTGATCGCGGGCGGTGCGCTGTCGAGATTCACGACTTGTAGAAACGTGTCGAATACGAGCTGCTTCGCGGCCGTGTCATAGCGCGTCGGCGCGCCGACCAGCGCAAGCTTCGCGTCGGGCGTGATCGCGACGGCCTGCGGCGGCCCCTGGATGCCGTTCTCGACGTCGACCTGCAGCGCGACCTTCGGCGGGAAGGTACTCGCATCGAGCAGCGTGAGCGTGTCGGCGGGCGGGGAAGGCAAATAGGTGTCGCGGCCCTCGACGCGCTGGTACTTGCCGTCGTTGCCGGACACGATCCAGTCGGCGGCATGCACGGTAACGGCCGTCGTGGCGAGGGTCAGCGCGGCGAGCAGGCGCGCGCTGCGCTGGCGGAAAAGGTTCGAATGCATGGCGGTCGGTTCTCCGGATCGGTTGCGGACGCAATGGATTGCCCGACCCTGCTGCTCGACGGGCCGGCGCCATCGCATGATGCCCGAAAGCGGGCCGACCCGGCGTCTCGTTCCGGTTCGGTTCGGTTCCGCTTCGGTTCCGTCAATCCGTGCGGCGCGTCCCCGATGACCACTCGACGATGTCGTCGAGCGGATACACCGGCCGCGCGAGCCGCTCGTAGCGAAACAGCCCGTAGTCCGAGCCCGTCACGCCGCGGCTGTCGCATTCGACCAGCGCGGACGAAATCGGCACGAATACCGGCCGGCAATACATCCGCGACTTCAGCAGCAGGAAGCGCGCACGGCGCGGATCGACGCCCACGCTCTCGAACACGCCGAGATCCCACGGCTCCTGCGTGCGCTCGGTGACGACGAGCGTGGCCGTGCCGATGTCGAGCACGGCCGCGCGGCCCATGTACGCACGCTGCCCGGTATACGTCGGCCCGGTGATCACGTATTCGCCGTCGGTGATCGCGCGCACGATGCCCGTCGCGCGAAACGGTTCGCGCCGCACGCCGCCATGCGACGGCAACCGGTTGCCGACCGGCACCGTGACGGTGGCGCCGACGCCCGCATCGATCAGCGCCGCGACCGCGTCCGGGTCGCACAACGGTCCGCTGACGATTCCGTCGAGCCCGTGCGCGAGCGCGGCTTCGAGCAGGTCCATCGTGTCGCACGGGCCGCCCGACATGCAGTTGTCGCCGTGATCGAGCATCAGCACGGGGCGGTCCGCGCCCTGTGCGAGCGCCGCGGCCTGCGCAACCGATTCGGCGAGCGGCGCGCTGCGATAGACGAATTCGTCGCGCGCGTCCCAGATCTGCCGCGCGATGCGCTCGGCCACTGCGTCGGCGGCGGCGCGGTCGCCATCGGCCACCACGACCACACTGATGCACGGTGCAGGAATATCCGCGAGCGAGAAGCCGGGCAGGACCGACACCGCGAGCATCCCGTCGGACTCGGCCGCGCGCGCGGCCTCCACCGCGCGCCGCATCGCGCCTTCCGCGCTCGCGCTGCGCAGCGTCGACGTCATCAGCGGCGGCTGCCGCCACGCGAGCACGGGCCGCGCGCGGCCGTGCAGCCGGTCGAGCAGCAGCCGCGCCGCGTGCTCGCCCGTCTCGTACATGTCGACGTGTGGATAGGTCTTGAAACTGACGATCACGTCCGCGTGATCGACCATCTTCTGCGTGACGTTCGCGTGCAGGTCGAGCGCGACCGCGATCGGCGCGTCGGGCAGCGCCGCGCGCACGCGCGCGAGCAGGTCGCCCTCGCCGTCCGCGCTCTGCTCGGCAACCATCGCGCCATGCAGGTCGAGCATCACCGCGTCGCAGCCCGGCGCCGCGGCGACGATCGCATCGCAGATCGCCGCATACGCGTCGGCCGCGACCGGCCCGCTCGGGTTCGCGGCCGCCGACACGGGCGTCACGATGTCCGCGCCCGCGCGTTCGGCCGCGTCGATGAACGCCGCCATCGCGGTACGCATCCCGCGATTCGCGCGATACGCGTCGTCGCCCCAGTCGGGGCCGTTGCGGCCGAACGCGGCGAGCGGCGTCGGCACCGGCGAGAACGTGTTGGTCTCGTGGTTCATCCGGGCAATCAGGATCTTCATCGCGCTTGGCCCTCCGCGATCCCGGCCGCGGCCAGCATCGCATGCAGCAGCACGTTGCAGCCGGCTTCCAGATGAACCGGATCCGCGTCTTCGATCTCGTTGTGGCTGATGCCGTCCTTGCACGGCACGAAGATCATCGCGGTCGGCGCGACGCGCGCGAGATACACCGCGTCGTGGCCCGCACCGCTGATCACGTTCATCGACGACAGCCCGAGCGCGCTCGCGCCGGCGCGGATCTGCTCGACCAGCGCCGGATCGAACGGCTGCGGCGGAAAGTACACGACCGGCTCGATGTCGATCCGCATCCCGGCCGCCGCGCCGTGGTCGGCGCATGCCGCACGCAATTCCGCATCCATCGCCGCCAGCGTCGCGTCGTCGGCCGCGCGCAGGTCGACGGTCAACGTCACGCGGCCGGGAATCACGTTGCGCGAATTCGGGTGCACGTCGACCCAGCCGACCGTGCCGCGTCCGTGCGGCGGATGCGCACGCGCGATGCCGTTCACCGCACGCACGAGATCGGCTGCGACCAGCAGCGCGTCGCGCCGCAGTTCCATCGGCGTCGGGCCCGCATGCGCCTCCATCCCGTGGACGGTCACGTCGTACCAGCGCTGTCCGAGCGCCCCCTCGACCACGCCGATCGTCGTGTCATGCGCTTCCAGCACCGGCCCCTGCTCGATATGCGCTTCGAAATACGCGCCGACCGGATGCGCGCCGTGCCCGTCGTCGGCACTGCCCGCATAGCCGATCGCGGCCAGCGCATCGCGCACCGACACGCCGTCGCGGTCGCATTGCGCGAGCGCATGGTCGAGCGTGAACGCGCCCGCGAACACGCCGGAACCCATCATCACCGGCACGAAGCGCGACCCTTCCTCGTTGGTCCAGACGGCCACCTCGAGCGGCGCGCGCGTGCGAACCCCGGCGTCGTCGAGCGTACGCAGCACCTCGAGGCCGGCCAGCACGCCGTAGTTGCCGTCGAACTTGCCGCCAGTGGGCTGCGTGTCGATATGGCTGCCCGTCGTCACGGGCGGCAGGTCGTCCCGTTCGCCCGCGCGCCGCGCAAAGATATTGCCGATCGCATCGACGCGCACCGTGCAGCCGATGTCCTTCGCCCATGCGACGAACAGGTCGCGCGCGTCGCGATCGAGTTCGGTGAGCGCGAGGCGGCACACGCCGCCCTTGTCGGTCGCGCCGATCCGCGCGAGCCGCATCAGGCTGTCCCACAGCCGCGCGCCATCGACGCGCAAGCCGGACGCCGCGACGCCCGGAGTCAAATCCTGTACTTGCATCGTTGCCATTCCTCGCATTGAAAGGGCACGGCGCTCATGCCACACCGACACCCAGGTAGCGGTCCTTCACGTCATGATCGGCCGCGAACGCCGCGTTGCTGCCTTCGTAGACGATCACGCCCTGTTCGATCACGAAGTGGCGGTCCGCGAGCTGCGTGCACACTTCGAGGTTCTGCTCGACGAGCAGGATCGCGACGCCGGCCGCCTTGATCCGCTTCAACTGCTCGACGATCTCCTCGACGATCACCGGCGCGAGCCCCTCGACCGGCTCGTCGAGCATCAGCAGCCGCGGATGATTCATCAGCGCGCGGCCGATCGCGAGCATCTGCTGCTCGCCGCCCGACAACTGCGCACCGCCGTTGCGGCGGCGCTCCTTCAGGCGCGGAAAGATCCGGTAGATCTCGTCGAGCTGCCACGGCGAATCGCGGCGCGCGCCGAGCCGCAGGTTTTCCTCGACCGACAGCAGCCGGAAAATCCCGCGATGCTCGGGCACGAAGCACAGTCCGCCCGCGGCGATCCGGTGCGCCGGCTGCCCGGCCACCGGCCGGCCCTCGAACGTCACCGTGCCGCCGGTCGGCGCGACGACGCCCGCGATCGTCTTCAGCGTCGTCGATTTACCGGCGCCGTTGCGGCCGAGCAGCGTCACCGTCTCGCCTTCGTTCACGTTCAGCGAAATGCCCTGCAGCACGTGGCTCTTGCCGTAGCACGCGTGCACCTCCTTCACGTCGAGCATCATGCGCGGCCTCCGGTGATCATGTTGCCGAGATACGCGCTGCGCACGCGCGCGTCGCCGCGGATCGCATCGGGTTGGCCTTCGACCAGCACGCGCCCCTGCTGCATCACCGTGATCGTGTCCGAGATATCCATCACGATGCCCATGTTGTGCTCGATCAGCACGACCGTGTAGTCGTCGCGCAGGCCGCGGATCAGCGCCTTCATGTCGTCGAGATCGTCGATGCCCATGCCCGACGTCGGCTCGTCGAGGAAGATCGCGCGCGGCCGCGCCGCCAGCGCCATGCCGACCTCGAGCCGGCGTTGCTGGCCATGCGACAGCACGCCGGCCGCCGTGTCGGCGAAGCGCTGCAGGCCGAGCCGCTCGAGGACGTCGTCGACGACGCCGTCATGCGCGAGCGCGCCGCGCGGCGGCGTCCACGGATTCAGCGCCCGCCGCGATTCGACGCCCTGTGCGGCGACGCGCAGGTTTTCGCGCACGCTCAGGTTCGGAAACAGGCTCGTCACCTGGAACGAGCGTGCGATGCCGCGCCGCACGCGCTTGTGATCGGGTTCGTGCGACACGTCGTGGCCGTCGAACAGGATCGAGCCCGACGTGATCGGCAGCGTGCCTGTCAGCGTATGGAACAGCGTCGTCTTGCCCGCGCCGTTCGGGCCGATAACAGAATGCACGGTGCGCGGCATGATGCGCAGATCGACGCCGCCCAGCGCCGTGAACTTGCCGTAACGCTTGACGATGCCGCGTGCTTCGAGAATCGCTTCGCTCATTGCCGCTCCTTGACCGTGGCCGCCGCGCGATCGCCACGCCGCAGCGACGCCACGATGCGTTCGCCCAGCCCCCACAACCCGCGCTGCATGAACAGGCTGACCGCGATCAGCACGAGGCCGAGCAGCAGCAGCCAGCGCGGCCACAGCGTCGACAGCCAGTCCGCGAACAGCACGTAGAACGCCGCGCCGAGCACCGACGCGAACAGGTTGCCCGTGCCGCCGATCACCGTCATCACGAGGATCATCTCGCTCGTGTGATAGTCGATGTTCGACAGCGGCGCGATGCCCGTCATCAGCGCGTGCAGCGCCCCCGCCAGGCCCGTGACCGCGCCCGAGATCACGAACGCCGCGAGCTTGAAGCGTTTCACGTCGTAGCCGGCCGCCGCCGCGCGCGCCTCGTTGTCGCGAATCGCGAGCAGCGTGCGGCCGAACACCGAGCGCGACACGCGCAGCAGCAGCCAGAACACCGCGACGAACAGCACCGCGACGAAGCCGTAGTAACGCCACGGCGAATCCAGCGCGACGAGCGGATGCCCGAACGCGGCGAGCGCGGGGCGCGGGATGTCGAGCAGCCCGTTGTCGCCGCCCGTCACGTCCGGCGTCGTATACGCGAGGAAGTAGAACAACTGCCCGAACGCGAGCGTCAGCATCACGAAGTAAGTGCCGCGCTGCCGGATCGAGAACCAGCCGACGAGCGCGGCCGCGACGGCGCCGAGCACCGCCGCCGCCAGCAGCGCGACGCTCACCGATGCGACACCGCGCGTCAGCACCAGCCCCGCCGCGTAGCTGCCGAGCCCGAAGAAGATGCCCTGCCCGAACGACAGCAGGCCCGTGTACCCGAGCAGCAGGTTGCAGCCGAGCGCGGCGAGCGCGAACACCAGCACTTCAGTCGCGAGCGAGCCCGAACTCAACACGAGCGGCAACACGCACGCGGCGACCACCGCGAGCCAGCCTTCCGGCCGCTGCAGCAGGCCGCGCCACGGCCGCAGGCGTTGCGACGCCGCCGCGCCCGGCGGCAACGGTTTCGACGAATCGATCATGCGGCCCTCCCCAGCAGACCGTTCGGACGCAGCAGCAGCACGGCCGCCATCGCGACGTAGATCATCAATCGCGCGCCTTCCGGCCACAGCGTGCTCATCAGGCTCTGCACGATGCCGACCAGCAGCCCGCCGACGAGCGCGCCGAGAAAATTCCCCATCCCGCCGACGACGACCACGACGAACGCGACGCCGAGCGCCTCGATCCCCATGAACGGATCGACGCCGCGGATCGGTGCGGCGAGCACGCCGGCCAGCGCGGCCGTCGCCGCGCCGAGCGCGAACACGAGGCTGAACACACGCGTCACGTTGATGCCGAGCAGCGACACCATCTCCGTCGACTCGCTGCCCGCGCGCACCGTACTGCCGAGCCGTGTGCCTTCGAGCACCCACCACAGCAACGCGGCGAGCACGGCCGTGAACGCGATCACGAACAGCCGATACTTCGGATAGACGAAGCCGCCCCAGATCACGACGCCGTTCAGCGCGTCGGGCGGCGGCACGTTGTCGCCGAGCGGCCCCCACGCGAGGATCGCGCACTCCTGCAGCACGAGCGCGAGGCCGACCGTCGCGAGGATGTGGAATTCGTGCTGCTGCGCGTACACGTGGCGCAGCACCAGCTTCTCGACGATCCATGCGAACGCGCCGACGACGAGCGGCACGACCGCCAACGCGACCCAGAAATTCGCCGACCATTGCAGCGCCTGGTAGCAGAGATACGCGCCAAGCAGATAGAACGCGCCGTGAGCGAAATTCACGAAGCGCAGCAGGCCGAATACGATCGACAGGCCGACGGCGAGCAGGAAATACAGCATGCCCACGCCGATGCCGTTGACGATCTGCAGCAGATAGACGTTCATGGCTTCCGTGTCGGAGAGGAAGGTAACGGACGCCCGCGGCGCGCGCTGCGCCGCGAACGCATGCACGGCGTCACGCGAGCTTGCAGCCCGTCTTGTCGAGCGGCAGGAACGACTGGCCGGAGCTGACGATGTCGGCATAGTCGTCCGCGTTCTTCATCCGGCTCTTCGGCTTGCCCTTCAGCAGGTAGTAGTTCTTCAGCACCTGGTGGTCGCCCTTGCGGATTTCCTCGGGGCCTGTGAGGCCGTCGTACTTCATCCCTTCCATCGCCGCGACGACCTTCTTCGGATCGGCGCTGCCGGCCTTCACCATCGCGTCGATCAGGATCTTCGAGCAGATGTACGAGCCGGCGAGGCTGTAGTTCGGGTTCGCCTTGAACGCGGCGTTCGCGCGCTTCACGAGATCGCGGTTCAGCGGCGAATCGATGCCGTGCCAGTACTGCGCGCCGAAATACACGCCGTCGCAGATGTCCGGCCCGAGCGCCTCGAACTGCTCGAGGCCCGATGCCCACGCGAGCAGGATTGTGCAGTTGCGCTTCATCCCGAAGCTGACGGCCTGGCGCAGCGTGTCCGACGATTGCGAGCCGAAGTTCAGGATCAGCAGCACGTCCGGCTGCGCGGCCGCCGCATTCGTCAGGTAGCCGCTGAACTCCTTCTCGGCGAGCGAGTGATAGCTGTTGCCGACGTGCTCGATGCCCTTCTCCTTGAAGACCGCCTTCGCGGCCGACAGCAGGCCATCGCCGAACACGTATTGCGGCGTGATCGTGTACCAGCGCTTCGCCTTCGGCAGCATCTGGATCAACGGGCGCACCGTCTGCTCGATCGCGCCGAAGGTCGGCACGGACCAACGGAACGTCGCCGCGTTGCAGTCCTTGCCGGTGATCTCGTCCGCGCCGGCCGTCGTGATGAACACGCCGTCCGCCTTCTGGACTTCCTTGCCCATCGCCAGCGATTCGGACGACAGGATGCCGCCCGCGAAGAAACGCACGCCCTTCTGCTGCGCGATCTCCTGCACGCGCCGCACGGCCGTCGCGGGCTTGCCCTCGGTGTCGAGCGCCGTATAGGCGAGCGGCGCGCCGAGCACCTTGCCGTATTGCTTGACGGCGAGCTGCATGCCGAGATCGGCGTACTTGCCGTTGGCGGCGAACGGGCCGGACATCGGCACCGGGCAGGCAAGCTGGATGGGCGCGCCCTGCGCGAACGCGACCCGGGACGACATGCTGCCGAGCGCGCCCGGCACGGCCGACAGCGCGGCCAGTTTCAACAGTTCTCGGCGATTCAAGTTGACGCTCCTCATGAGGGGGACACACGCGATACGACCGACTGCCAAACCGTGCCCACGCCACTCTTCGATGCGCGCCGCCGGTTGATCCTATTTATCATGATAAATAGAATGAACCTGATGCTAGAGTTGATCAAAATTGGTGTCAATCAGGCAAAATTCCGTACCCGCGCCGGGACCGATCGTCGACGATGACGCGGGCGCGCGGTCAGACAAAGGAGTCGTGAAGATGGTCATGGACCGAGCCAGGGCGGGCCTCGCGGTCGAAATCAAGCAGCCGAAGCGGGCCGACCTCGTCGCCGAGGAGATCAAGCGGCTGATCACCGAGAAGGACCTGAAGCCGGGCGACCGCCTGCCGCGCGAGGCCGAGCTGCAGCAGCTCTATGCGGTGAGCAAGAGCACGATCCGGGAGGCGCTGAAATCGCTCGAGGTGCAGGGGCTCATCAAGGTCACGACGGGGCCGTCGGGCGGCGGGATGGTCGTCGAGGTGCCGCTCGACCGCACGCTTCAGCTGTTGCAGAACTACCTGTTCTTCAAGGACGTGACGATCGACGACATCTATACGGTGCGCAAGCTGCTCGAACCCGAGCTCGCTGCCGGCGCCGTGCCGCACCTGACCGAGCGCGACTTCGCGGCGCTGGAATCCAACATCGCGTGCTGCGACGGCGGGTCGGGCGTGCACGATCGCGGCCACATGCTGCGTCAGCGGCAGGAGGACACGACGTTCCACGACATCCTCGCGGCCGCGAATCCCAATCCGTTCCTGCGCTTCAGCTGCGAACTGATCAACGAGATGATCCGGCAATTGATCGAGTTCCGGAACGATACGCCGCTCGCCGAGCACAAGCGCTTCGGCGAGGCGAACGTGTCGATCCACAAGGCGATCCTGCAGGCCGCGCGCGAGCGTGATGTCGAACGCGTCCGTGCGCTGATGGTCGAGCACATGACCGAAGCGCCCAAGCATGTGAAGCGGATGAAAGGCAAGCTGCGCGGGCGGCTGATCCTCGATTCCGAGATCCGCCGGCGGGCCGCCGCCGCACCCGTCGCCGAATCCGGTACGGCCGCGGCGGACCCGGAAGAACGCTGAGCGGCGGCACATGCGGCGTGGCGTCGAGGGCTGCAAGGGCCGACCGCGTCGCGGCGGCCCGAGGGCTTCTCCTGCGCCAGAGTGTCGCGATGTGCCGGGCCGCTGCCGCTGAGCGCGGGCGATCAGATCGTCATCGCGCGCCGCCTTCGGTGTACCCGGTCGTGCCCTTCGTTTCCAGATACTCGACGAGGCCGAACTCCGCGTATTCGCGCCCGTTGCCCGAGCGCTTGTAGCCGCCGAACGGCGCGGCCGGGTTCCACGCCGGGTAGTTGATGTGGACGTTGCCGACGCGCAACCGCGCCGCGATCCGGCGTGCGCGTTCGAGGTCCGTCGACTGCACGTAGGCCGCGAGCCCGTAGACCGAATCGTTCGCGAGCGCGACGGCCTCGTCCTCGGTCCGGTAGGTCATGATCGCCAATACCGGCCCGAAGATTTCCTCGGTTGCGATCGTCATGTCCGGCGTGACGTTCGAAAACACCGTCGGCCGCACGTAGAACCCGTCCGTCAACCCCGCCGGCCGGCCGGGGCCGCCGGCGACGAGCGTCGCGCCTTCCTCGATCCCGAGCCGGATGAAATGCTGGATGCGATCGAACTGCGTGCGGCTGACCACCGGCCCGATGCCGGTTTCCGTCGATCGCGGATCGCCGACGACGGTGCGTTCCGCTTCCCGGCGCGCCGCCTGCTCGGCCCGCGCCAGATGATCGACGTGCACGAGCATGCGCGTCGGCGCGTTGCACGACTGGCCGCTGTTGCTGAAGCAGCTACGCGCGCCGCGTGTGACGGCATCCTCGATGTCCGCATCGGGCAGGATCAGGTTCGGGCTCTTGCTGCCGAGCTCCTGGTGCACGCGCTTCACGGTATCGGCCGCCGCCTTCGCGACTTCGACGCCCGCGCGCGTCGAACCCGTGAACGACACCATGTCGACCTCCGGATGCCGCGACAGCGCGTCGCCCACTTCATGCCCGTAGCCGTGCACGAGGTTGAACACACCGCGCGGCACGCCCGCTTCGTGCAGGATCTCCGCGAACAGGATCGCGCTGAACGGCGCGATTTCGCTCGGCTTGAGCACCATCGTGCAGCCGGCCGCGAGCGCCGGCGCGACCTTGCACACGATCTGGTTGATCGGCCAGTTCCACGGCGTGATCAGCGCGCACACGCCGATCGGATCGTGCGATACCAGCAGCGAACCGGTCTGCGTGCTGAAGCGGAACGACTGCAGCGCGCGGATCGTCTGTTCGAGATGCGCGGTGCCGACCGCGGCCTGCATCGCCCGCGCGAACGCGATCGGCGCGCCCATTTCCTGGCTGATCGTCTGCGCGACCTCTTCGTAGCGGCGCTGGTAGATATCGAGGACGCGAGTCAGCAGCGCGACGCGCTCGTCCACCGACCAGCGCGAATAGGTATCGAAGGCCCGCTTCGCCACGCCGACCGCGCGATCGACATCGGCCGCATCGCCGATCGCAAGCTGTGCATACCGTCGCGCGGTAGCCGGGTCGATCACGTCGATCGATCGCGCGTCGGCCGGATCGAGCCACTGGCCGTCAATGTAGGACTGTTGTGACGTTCGCATCGAATGCTCCTGAAATGAAGGCTGCCGCTCAGCGCGTCGCCCGTGCGTAGGACTCGACGAGGATGTCGCGAATCTGCGCGACGAACCAGACGATCTCGTCGCGCGACATCACGAGCGGCGGCGAGAACTGCAGGATCGGCGTGCCTTCGTGGTCCACGCCCGCGCGGCACAGCAACCCCGCGTCGAAGATCGCCGGCGCGAGTATCGTCGACACGAACGCCTGCGCGCCGAGGCCCGCCGCCCAGCGGCGCGCGGCTTTGTCGGTCACGAGTTCGAGCGAGTAGTGATAGCCGTCGCCGCGCACGTCGCCGACGCACGGCAGTTCGAGCAGCCCGTCGAGCGTCTGGCGAAACACCGCTTCGTTGTCACGAACGTTCGCGAGCACGCCCTCGCGCTCCATGATCACGAGGTTCGCGAGCGCGGCCGTGCATGCGACCGGATGGCCGCCGTACGTCGCGCCGTGCAGGAACATCTGCTGCGGCCCGTCGAGCACCGTGTCGACGACCGCGTCGCTCGCGATCACGCCCCCGAGCGGCACGTAACCCGACGCGATGCCTTTCGCGAACGTGATGATGTCCGGCTTCAGCCCGTAGCGCGCCGACCCGAAATACTCGCCGAGCCGGCCGAACCCGCAGATCACCTCGTCGGCCACGAGCAGCACGCCGTGCCGGTCGCAGATGTCGCGCAGGCCGGCCGCGTAGCCGGCCGGCGGCGTCAGGCTGCCGCCCGCGTTCTGCAGCGGCTCGACGACGATCGCGGCGACCGTGTCCGGCCCCTCCTGCA
The DNA here is from genome assembly GCF_001319805.1 of Burkholderia sp. E168m22. Taxonomy (NCBI): domain Bacteria; kingdom Pseudomonadati; phylum Pseudomonadota; class Betaproteobacteria; order Burkholderiales; family Burkholderiaceae; genus Burkholderia; species Burkholderia sp. E168m22. The sequence goes on along the minus strand of NZ_BBSK01000139.1, from coordinate 55,324 downwards.
CGATCAGCGATTCGATCTCGTCGAGCAGATGGCGCGTGAACTGCGCTTCCGTCTCGCCCGCCGGGCGCCCGTAGCGCTTCGTGTTGCCCACATGGCGCACGCCCGACATCAGCGGCTCGAAATGCTTGCGGAAGTTCGTCATCCCGTTCAGCGCGAGCGCGCCGAACGACGTGCCGTGATACGCGACGCGCCGCGCGATGAACTTGCGCCGCTGCGGCTCGCCGCGCGACTGGTGATACTGGCGCACCAGCTTGATCGCCGACTCGTTCGACTCCGAGCCGCTCGACGTGAAGAACACGCGGTTCAAGCCTTCGGGCGCGAGCGTGGCGAGCTGGTGCGCGAGCCGGATCGCCGGTTCGTGGCCCACGCCCCAGTTGGTCGCGAACGGCAGCCGCGCCATCTGCTCGCGGATCGCATCGCCGATCTCCGCGCCGTGGCTGTAGCCGACCTGCACGCAGTACAACCCGGCGAGCCCGTCGAAATAGCGCTTGCCGTTGCGGTCGACGAGCCAGCAGCCTTCGCCGCGGTCGAACACGGTCAGCGCGTTCTCGCGGTATGCATCGGCATGCGTGAAGTGCATCAGCAGATGGCGCTTGCCGAGCGCCTGCAGGTCCGCAGCGGAATTGACGTCAACAGCGTGCATGGATCACTCCTCCTTCAGGGTTTCAAAACCGGCATCGCGCATGCCGGCCATTCAATTCATCGACAGCGTCGGCGCCGGGCGCGTGAAGCCGCGCGTCAGCCATACGAGCTGGCAGAGCCCGAGCACGAGCCAGCCGATGCCGACATAGAACGTCTGGCGCGACAGCCCCGACCAGAGCCACACGTTCATCGCGAAGCCGATCGCCGGCATCAGGCCGTACGCGATCCAGCCCACGGCGTGGCGATGCTCCGGCCGGCCCAGATAGCTGCGCATCACGCACAGGTTCACGATCGCGAACGCGACGAGCGCGCCGAAACTGATCATCGTCGACGCAAGATCGAGCGTGATGAACAGCGCGGACAGCGACACGACGCCGACCGCAAGCGTCGCGCGCACCGGCGTGCGCAGCCGCGCATGCAGATGACCGAACACCGATTCGGGCAGCACGCGGTCGCGGCCCATCGCGAACAGCACGCGCGTCACGCTCGCCTGGCCCGCCATCGCACTCGCGAAGCAGCCGGCCACGTACACCGCCACGAAGAACGCCGACAGCGTGCGGCCGCCGACTCGCCGCATCAGGTCGAGGCTCGCCGAATCGAGATCCTTGAACGCGTGCCAGTCGGGAAACACCAGTTGTCCAACATACGCGATCAGCATGAACAGCAGGCCGCTCGCAAGCGTGCAGAGCAGGATGGCGCGCGGCACCGTGCGCCGCGGCTCGCGCGTTTCCTCCGACAGTGTGGTGACCGCATCGAAGCCGAGGAACGACAGGCACAGGATCGCGGAGCCGGCGAAGATCGCGCGCGCATCGCCGGACGACGGCAACGCGACGGCCATCGACAGCCCTTCGCCGGCCGCGACGTGCGCCGACGCGATCACGAAGACCGCGATGAACACGAGCTGGCTCGCGATCAGGATCAGGTTCACGCGATTGACGAGCCGGATGCCGACGATGTTCAGCCCGGTGATCAGCGCGATGCTGCCGACGATCCACACGCTGGCCGGCACCGCCGGAAAGATCTGCTTCATGTAGATGCCGATCGCGAGGTAGCTGATCATCGGGATGAACAGGTAATCCATCAGCAACGCCCAGCCGACCATGAAGCCGGCCGACGTACCGAAGTTGCGGCTCGCGAACGTATAGGCCGACCCGGCGCTCGGCATCAGCCGCGCCATGTGGCCGTAGCTGCGCGCGGTGAACAGCATCGCGATCAGCGTGACCGCGTACGCGGCCGTCAGATGCCCGTTCGTCTCGCTCGTGACGAGGCCGTAGGTCGTGAACACCGTCATCGGCAGCATGTATGCGAGGCCGAAGATTACCAGCGTCGAGAGTCCGAGCAGATGCGGCTTGCGTGCGTCCGTGTCGCCGCGCTGCGCGTCCGCGCCGCATTCATGCATCGCGGCGGCCGATGCGGTTCGACCTGGCCTGTCGTTGTCCATGCTGTCCTCACGTGGGTGGCGTCCATGACTTCAACACGCGTGCGTCCGGCGCTGCCGGCGGGGCACGACTGGAAGAAAGTGTGGTGCGCCAAAAAATCGACGACGAATGAGAAAAGCGGACGTAATCGCGGGATATTTCCGGACATGTGGTCGCGCATCGCGCCGTTCCGCCCTGCATGCTGCTGTGCCGCACTGGTGTTTTGCGGACATTCCGGCTATGTTCTGTGCGACCCCGTCACCGCATCGGCACCATGGACAGCCGTTCCCAACGAAACCAGAGTCGGGCCGAGCGCAGCCTGCGTTCGGCGCTCGGCCTCGCGCGCCCGGCCGGACGCCAGGAGGACATTCCCGCCACGGTCCATGCGATCGCGGTCGCGCTGGACGAGTGCCGCGTGCGGCACATCGCCGGCGCCGCGCTGCTCGAAGGCACCGGTCTGGGCGCGGACGAAGTCGCGTCGCCGAACCTGCACGTGAATCGCGGCCAGGAGCAACGTTGCTTCCGCAACCTGCTGCGCTGCAGCGGCGTACCGTCGATCGGGCTGTCGATCGGCGCGCGGCTGCATGTGTCGACGCTGGGTCTCGCCGGCTACGCGATGCTGATCAGCGGCTCCGTGATGCAGGCGTTCCGCTGCATGGGCCAGTTTCCGCTGTTCATGGGGCTGTATTTCGACGTGCGCGTCGACGCGCACGCCGGCGGCATGAGCGTGACCATCGGCCGCTACAACGGCGAGCCCGATCTCGAGGTGTTCCAGGCCGACATGTGCCTGTCGAGCCTGCGCCTGATCGTGTCCGATCTCGTCGGCAAGCCGGTGTGGCCCGAGCAGGTGCAGCTCGCGCGCCGCACGCCGCGCAACGCGGCCGACTACGCGCGCCACTTCGGCTGCCCGGTCGTCTTCAATGCGGCCGACAACCGGCTCGTGTTCACGTCCGTGGACGGCACGGAGGCGCCGCGTCTCGCGAACGAAGTCAGCTTCAATGCATTGCACGGCCAGTGCGAGGTGCTCGAACGGCAGTGGGCCGCGTCGGTCGGTACGCGCTTCGCCGATCGCGCGAAGGAGCTGATGACGCGCGACCTCGTGCGCTTCAAGTCGATGACGGCGCTCGCCAGCGCGCTGCATCTGACCGAACGCACGCTGCGCCGGCGGCTCGACAAGGACGGCATCACGTTCCAGTCGTTGCTCGACGACGTGCGTCGCGACGAAGCCGTGCGGTTGCTCGACGATCACGCGTTGACGGTCGCCGCGATCGCCGAGCGGCTCGGCTACAGCGAACCGCGCAGCTTCCGTCATGCGTACCGGCGCTGGACCGGCAAGACGCCGCGCTCGGAGTCGGACGCCGACGCGTGAACCCGATGCGCGGTATTCGTCGTTCACGCGCGTCGCGGGAATCGAAGTCGTCGAATATCGCGCGGCACTCGGCGTGCGCGGGAAGACCGCGCCGACGATCGCGCGACTGCCGATCAACGTGATCGGCACGCGTGCGCCGCGACGACGGTTTTACCGAACTGATTCGGTCTTCGAATCAATTTTTGCGCACGCAGCGCTTCGCAACCGCGCGCCCGGCGACGCATCGCCGCGATCGCCCGCGGGTAGACGCGATTTATTGATTGTTCTATACTCGCGTCAACTTCATCACAAAACGCATGATCTCGTGCGCAACGTGATGTCATTTCGCACTTCGTTGCGCATGCATCCGTTTCGCCACGTCAAAGGGGCCTCCGGCCCCAGCGGTCGGCTTCCAGCCGCCCGCATCCATGCCGTCTTCACAAGACGGTGCCCTGCTCGAACGCGCCTCGCCGTTACGGCGCCGCCGGGCTGAACCTGACAATCAGACGAACGCGTCGTTGCGTTCACCCGACCGCCAGCCGCACCTCGGTGCAGCCGGCAGCACTGTTTCCGTCAGTTCAATCGCGGCCATGCCGGGATCACGAACTTCCATCGCGACGCCATGCGGCGTCATCGCGGCGTGCGCCTGCGCGCGCCGCACCGAATCGAGGAGGCGTATCTTCATGACTCGACGCACTGTCCAGCTGGTGGGCAGCCTGGTGGCAATCATCGCCGTGGGATGGGCATTGGCGCGCGGCATCGGCGCCGAAACGTTCCATCAGCGCGCGGACGATCTCGCCTACTACGCGGGCCAGCACATGCTGCTGGTCGTCTATTCGATGACACTGGCCATCGCCGTGGGCGTGCCGGCCGGCGTGCTGCTGAGCCGGCCGCGATTCCAGCATCAGGCCGAGCGCTTCATGCAGGTCTTCAACATCGGCAACACGATCCCGTCGCTCGCGGTGCTCGCCATCGCGCTCGGCATCTTCGGCATCGGCAACGTGCCCGCGATCGTCGCGCTGTTCCTCGCGTCGCTCCTGCCCGTCACGCGCAATGCGTACGAAGGCATGAAGAACGTGCCGGCCGCGCTGCGCGAGGCCGCCAAGGGCATCGGCATGACCGGCTGGCAGTCGCTGCTTCGCGTGGAGCTGCCCAATGCACTGCCGATCATCGTCGGCGGCGTGCGCACCGCGCTCGCGATCAACGTCGGGACGGCGCCGCTCGCGTACCTGATCGGTGCGGACAGCCTCGGCTCGCTGATCTTCCCCGGCATCTACCTCGACAACCAGCCGCTGCTGCTGCTCGGCGCGTCGCTCACCGCGATCCTCGCACTGGTGCTGGACGGCATCGTCGCGGCCGGCAGCCGCCATTGGCTCGCACGCCACGGAGGTGCCGCATGACGCTTCATCGCATCCTTCGATCGCTCGCACGCCTGTGCGCCGCCGGTGTGCTGTGCGTCGCGGCCGGCACGCCGGCATTCGCCGCGAAGCTCGTGCTCGGCGCGAAGAACTTCACCGAGCAATACGTGCTCGCGGAACTCACGTCGCAGTACCTGCGCTCGCGCGGCTACGACGTCGAAGTCCGCGCCGGGCTCGGCAGTACGCTCGCCCGCAGCGCGCTGGAGAACGGCCAGTTCGACCTGATGTGGGATTACACGGGCACCGCGGCGCTCGTCTACAACAAGATCCAGGACAAGCTGTCGCCCGAGGAAATGTACCGGCGCGTCAAGGCGCTCGACGTGCCGCGCGGGCTCGTGTGGCTCGACGCGTCGCCGCTCAACGACACCTACGCGATCGGCCTGCCGAGCCAGCTCGCGCAGGCCACCGGCATCCGGACGGTGTCGCAGCTCGCCGAGCACCTGAAGACCGATCCGGCGGCGAAGCATTACGTGTTCGGCATGGACGCGGAATTCGCGAATCGCCCCGATGGCCTCAAGCCGCTGCTCGCCGCCTACGGCATGCAGTTCAGCCGCGCGCAACTGAAGCAGATGGACCCGGGGCTCGTCTATACGGCCCTGCACAACAACCAGTTGAAGATCGGCCTCGTCTACACGACCGACGGACGCGTGAAGGGCTTCGGCATCGTGCCGCTCGAGGACGACAGGCACTTCTTCCCGCCGTACAACGCGACGCCCGTGGTCCGCAAGGGCACGCTTGAAAGCAATCCGAAGCTCGCGACGCAGCTCAACGCGCTGTCGGCCGCGCTCGACAACGATGCGATGCAGGCGATGGCCAAGGCGGTCGATCTCGATGGCAAATCGCCGCGCGACGTCGCCGATGCATTCCTGTGCACCCACCCGCTACCTTGAAGGAGCAACCGATGAGCGTATTCGACTATCTCGCTTCGAGCTGGCCCGAGCTGCTGCAACTCACGCTGCAGCACGTGTGGCTCGTCGCGATCGCCGTGGGCTGCGCGATCGTCGCCGGCGTACCGCTCGGTATCCTGATCAATCGCCACGACTGGCTCGCCGGGCCGCTGCTCGGCATTGCCACGCTCGTGCTCACGCTGCCGTCCATCGCGCTGTTCGGCCTGATGATCCCGTTGTTCTCGCGCTTCGGCCAGGGTATCGGCGCCGCGCCCGCGATCACCGCCGTGTTCCTCTACTCGCTGCTGCCGATCATGCGCAACACCTACCTCGCGTTGCACAACGTGGAGGCGGGAGTCAAGGAAGCCGGCACCGGCATCGGCATGACGTCGTGGCAGCGCCTGCGCCTCGTCGAGCTGCCGCTCGCGGTGCCCGTGATTCTCGCGGGCGTGCGCACCGCGGTCGTGATGAACATCGGCGTGATGACGATCGCCGCCGTGATCGGCGCGGGCGGCCTCGGCACGCTGATCCTGCGTGCGATCGGCCAGAGCAGCATGATGAAACTGCTGGTGGGCGCGGTGCTCGTGAGCCTGCTCGCGATCGTCGCCGACCGGCTGCTGCAGATGCTGCAACGTGCATTGACACCGAAGGGAGTGCAGAAGACATGATCGAACTCGACAAACTGACCAAGACCTTCACGCGCAAGGACGGCCAGGCCGTACGCGCGGTCGACTCCGTGAGCCTGTCGGTGCCCGAAGGGGAAATCTGCGTGTTCCTCGGCCCGTCGGGCTGCGGCAAGACCACCACGCTCAAGATGATCAACCGGCTGATCGCCGCGACCTCGGGCCGCGTGCTCATCAACGGCGAGGATACGGCGCAGCTCGACGAAGTGGACCTGCGGCGCCACATCGGCTACGTGATCCAGCAGATCGGGCTGTTTCCGAACATGACGATCGAGGAAAACATCACCGTCGTGCCGCGCCTGCTCGGCTGGGACAAGAAGCGCTGCGCCGAACGCGCGCGCGACCTGATGTCGATGGTCGCGCTCGACCCGAAGCTGTACCTGAAACGCTATCCGCGCGAGCTGTCGGGCGGGCAGCAGCAGCGCATCGGCGTGATTCGCGCGCTGGCCGCCGATCCGCCCGTGCTGCTGATGGACGAGCCGTTCGGCGCGGTCGATCCGATCAACCGCGAATCGATCCAGAACGAGTTCTTCCAGATGCAGCGGCAACTGAACAAGACCGTGATCATGGTGAGCCACGACATCGACGAAGCGATCAAGCTGGGCGATCGCATCGCCGTGTTCCGGCGCGGCCAGCTCGTGCAGTACGATCACCCCGACACGCTGCTGGCGCGCCCGCGCGACGAATTCGTCGCGCAGTTCGTCGGCCAGGACAGCACGCTCAAGCGCCTGCTGCTCGTGAAGGCCGGCGACGCCGCCACGCAACCCGAAACGGCGCGCGTCGATACGCCACTCGCGCATGCCTTGGCGGTCATGGACGAAACCGACTGCCGCTATCTGACCGTGCTCGACGACGCGGGCCGGGCGCTCGGCTACGTGACGCGCCGCGCGGCACGCACCGACGGCGGCGGCGTGTGCGGCGAACGCGTGACGCCGTTCCCGGCCGGCGTCGCGGCGGACGACAACCTGCGCATCGTGCTGTCGAAGATGTATCAGTACAGTGTGTCGTGGATGCCGGTGCTCGACCCCGACGGCGCGTGGCTCGGCGAGATCACGCAGGATTCGATCGCCGCGTACCTCAGCTCGGGCCGATCGCGCCGGCAAACCGGCCAGCCGCCGGGCAGCCCGGCCGAAGCGGTTGCGGCGGTCGCCACGTCCTGAGTCGCGCCCGGGCCGGCGCTTCGTGGCGCCGGCTTCGGGAAGCGGATCGATGCCGCGCGTTTTGGAAAAATGTCATCGTGGTCATTCGAGCATCGCGCGGCGAAAACCACTGCAATGACAACCGTCATCCGTTTTTCCGGCACACGCGATCCGCCTCAGCGCTGCGGCGTGCGGACTTTTCCGTCGACCTTCAACGTGCGCCGGTCGCGCGCGGCCTCGTATTCGACCGTCTGCGCCGGCGTGACCGCGCCATAGGATCGCCCGTTCACATAGACGGCGCCGTCGCGCAACTCGATCCTGTCGCCGTCGACCGTCGCAGTAGCCCGGTCGCCCTGCAATACCGCGCCCGAACAACCGGCGGTCGAGAAGCTGCGGACCGAGGTGCCCGGCATCGCGCCGTTCCCGCCGGCCTGATCCGCCGCATGCGCGGCGCTGCACGGCGGCGCGTCCATCGCGCCGGCAGCATGGAGCGGCGCCGCCCCGATGCCGCTCCCGGCAAGCAACGCGATCGTCATCGGCAACAGCTTGTTCATGGTGATCTCCGTGGTCCGCGGTCGTCGATCGAGGATCGGTCGATGCCCCTGCGCGCAGGTCGGCCAGCTCCGGCCAGTATGCGGCCACTTCTCCGCGCCGGGCCATCCGCTTCTGTACCAGTCGCGAGCGCGCTGTCCCGGCTGCCCCCCACGTCTCGTCGGCCTGGCCGTCCGGCCGCGCGCAAGCGCCGCCCCGAAGCAGGCGGTCCACATGAAAATCCGCCTTGCTCAAGTTGCGACTCGCAACTATTATTGATTGCGATACGCAACCTTTCAGGGGCAACCATGGACCTCATCGACGCACCGGCCAAGCCGCGCGACGCGACCATCCTCGAGCTGCGCGACTTCTCGCGCAAACTGGTGCGCGAGCTCGGCTTCATGCGTGCGACGCTGGCCGACAGCGACTGGGCGCCGTCGGCCGTGCACGCGATCCTCGAGATCGGGATGGCACCCGGCATCAACGCGAAGGATCTCGGCGCGATCCTGCGGCTCGACAAGTCGAACACGAGCCGGCAACTCGCGCGGCTCGAAGCGGCCGGTGTCGTGGAGCGGCGCGTGTCGAGCGAGGACGCGCGCGCGATCGAGCTGTACCTGACCGCCGAAGGCAAAAAGCTTCAGAAAAGAATCGACACGTTCGCGACCGACCAGGTGTCGAATGCGCTGCGTCGCATGATTCCGGCCGACCAGCAGGCGCTGCTGCGTTCGCTCGCGCTGTATGCCGATGCGCTCGCCCAGGACAACGCGGCCAGGGCGAGCGTCGCGCCCGCCGACGCGCCGTCGATTCGCGAGGGCTATCAGCCGGGCTGCATCGGCGACATCGCGAGCCTGCATGCGCGCTTCTATGCGGAACACTGGGGTTTCGGCGCCTTCTTCGAACAACGCGTGGCGACCGAGCTGGCCGCCTTCGCGGGTGCGCTGCCGGCCGACGGCAAGGCGCTCTGGCTGTGCCAGGAAGACGGCCGGACGCTCGCGTCGCTCGCGATCGACGGCGACCCGGCGACGGGCGTCGCGCACCTGCGCTGGTTCATCGTCAACGACGCGTTGCGCGGCTCGGGCGTCGGGCGTCGGTTGATGACGCTCGCGATGCGTTTCGTCGACGAGTACCGGTTTCGCGAAACCTACCTGTGGACCTTCAAGGGGCTCGATGCCGCACGCCATCTGTACGAATCGTTCGGCTTTGCGCTGACGAGCGAAAGCGCGGGCACGCAGTGGGGGACCGAGGTCGTCGAGCAGCGCTTCAGCCGGCCCGGGCCGTCCGGCGGCTGAGATCGGCGGACGCCGTCGCTGCGCAGGTCGTCATGCGTTCTCGTCTTGAACGACACACGCGCATCCCGACGAAAGGAATCGCCTCGATCCCGTGAACTATCGGGCCGCCTGCGCCTGCTCCGCCGTAAACGCATCGTCGATGAACCGGATCACGTCGTCGACCGACGACGTGCACACCGCGTCCGCGACAAGCGACCGAAACGCACCGTCCGGCCCGAAGCAGACTAGCGGCTTGCGCCAGCGCTGCGCGAGCGCAATTTCCTCGGCGGTACCGGGCCCGCCCGGCAGCGCGACGATCAGGTCGCTGCTCAGCACGTTCACGTAGTTGCGGTTGATCGTGTCCGGCGCGGCGCCCGGTTCGCGGCGCGGCAGCGGCGTGAGGACCGGGATGTCGACGAACGGATGCGGATAGCCGTCGAGCGGCACGAAACCCGCGACCGGATCGGCCTGCGTCGGCAGGATGCCGATCGACCGGCCGGCCCGACCGGGCACGCCGGCGAACGCGCGCGCGACCGCCAGCATCACGCCCTGCCCGCCGCCCGTCAGCAGGTTGAAGCCGGCCTGCGCGAGCCACGCGCCGAGCGGTTCCGAAAACGCGAGCCACGGCTCCTTGCCCGAGCCCATCACGCCGATCGTCCTGTTGTTCCGTTGCATCGTGGTTTCCGGTGAAATCGTGGCGGTGCATGCACGCACCGTGTTCATTCGAGCTCGACGCCCTTGAGCTCGGGGATCAGGAACAGCGTCGCGACCATGTCGAGCACGTACAGGCCGGCGAGCAGCGCGATGGCCGTCTGGAACGAGTAGTGCGCGGCGAGCGCGCCGACCGCGACCGGGCCGAAGCCGCCGACCGCGCGGCCGATGTTCCACAGCACGTTCTGCGCGGTCGCGCGTACGGCCGTCGGATAGCCTTCCGACATCAGCGTCCCGTAGCCGCCGACCATCCCGTTGACGAACATCCCCATCAGCGCGCCGGCCCACAGCATCGCCGTCGGGTCCGACAGCCGCGCATAGGCGATGACCGTCACGACCGAGCCGAGCTGGTACAGCAGGAACGTCGGCTTGCGGCCGATGCGGTCGGCCAGTTGGCCGAACACCCAGACGCCGATCATCATCCCGACGACGGTCGCCGCCGTCCACAGCCCCGATTTCGTCAGCGAGAAGCCCATCTGCTTCGACAGGAAGGTCGGCAGCCAGATCATGATCCCGTAGTAGCCGAAATTCTGGACCGAACACAGGATCACGATGCCGACGCTCGTGCGCGCGGTGCGGGCGTCGGCGACGAGCATGCGGAACGCGTTGGATTTCGGCTGCGTCGCGCGCTGCACGAACGCTTCCGGCTCGTGCAGCTTGTTGCGCATCACCCACGCGAGCAGCGCGGGCAGCACACCGACCACGAACATGCCGCGCCAGCCGATGTGGAGCAGCAGCAACGGCGTCAGCAGCGCGGCCAGCAGCACGCCGACCTGCCAGCCGAGCGCGACGTAGCACGACACGCGGGCGCGCTTGGCTGCGGGCCACGCTTCGGCCGCGAGCGCCATGCCGATCCCGAACTCGCCGCCGAGGCCGATGCCCGCGATGGTGCGATAGACGAGCAGATCCTCGAAACCGCGCGCGAAAGCGCACAGGCCGGTGAAGATCGCGAACAGCAGGATCGTCCAGGTCAGCACCCGCACGCGCCCGTAGCGGTCGCTCAGCGCGCCGAACACGATGCCACCCGCGACCGCGCCGACCAGCGTCCACGTGACCAGCGCGCCGCCCTGCCCGGGTGTCAGGTGCAGCGCCGCCGTGATCGCCGGCAGCATGAAGCCGAGGATCAGCAGGTCGAAGCCGTCCATCGCATAGCCGATCGCCGACCCGGCCAGCGCTTTCCACGCGTACGCCCCGACCTGCTCGACGCGCGGGGCCGACGGGCCGCCGAGCGCCGAAGATTTCATGTTTGCTGCCATGGTGTCCTGCCACGAATGTCCGGCGACATTCTAAGGCCTGTGCCCGCGAACGACGGAGGCGGACGCACGTCGGCCCGCGCTGGCGGGGGCGGCAGGCGGAAAATGACAGGCAACGAGCGGAAAAGAGAAAAGAAAAGGGAAAACGTCGATCCGGTGCGGCGGCGAGGCCGGCGATGTCGCGATCAGGCCGGACACCGGATGAAAGACAGCAGGCGGGCGGAGGATTGCCGGCCGGCCCGCCCGCGCGAACCGGGCGGCGCCGGATGGCCTTGCGATGCGACGGGCTTCAGCCCTGATCGTCCCCGGGCCACCAGGTCTTGGCCTCGCGATCGACCGCAAGCGTTTCGAGATCCTTGCCTTCGAGCCATTTCGGCCGCGGGCCGCGCCCCGACCATGAGCGGCCGGTCGACGGATCGTAGTACTTGGCAGGCGCCTTGCGCTTGCGCTGGACGATGTAGCCGAGCGCACTCAGCACTTCCTGTTGCGAAATTCCCAGCAACTCGACCTGTTCCTTGAACGCCGCGAGCGCGGCCTGCTTCTCCTTCTGCTTCGCCTCTGACAGCTTGATGTTCAGGTCCCGAAGTTGTGCTTCGAGTTCCTGCAGGGCCTGGGTCATGTATTCATCCTCTTTGGGCATGTTTTTGCAAAAAGCTCCGATGGCCGAACCTACCACGAAGTTCAGCCGATCGGGGCTGTCAAATAGGTGAATCGTCCACCTGAGCCGGCATGATTGCGCGATGCGCACTAAACGACGTCGTGCGTCACTGACAGACAGGGCCAGGCCGGCAAAGGCGGCGCCGCGTACGCATGCAAGGGGCGAACGGCGGCGGCAAATGGTCGCCGCGCGTGGCACGGGCGCGGCATGGCGCGAATGATAGCAGTGCGCGGCGTCGTGATGCAGAAGTCGCTGACCGGCGTCGCGCGGGCCCGACGGTTCAGCAATCGCCGCCGCCGGGCTCCCACGCGATCCGGTCGAGCAGCGCGCGCAGCTTCGCGCCGCGCGCCGCGTTCAACGCCGCCGCATGCGCGACGCGTCCGGCCAGATGCGCACGAAAATCCGGATGCGCGTCGTGGTTCTGCGACGCCGGGCCATGCCGGATGCAATTGGTCAGGACGGCCTTCAGGCGATCGAACGCGTCGCGCGCCAGATTCGGATGACGGTTGACGACCACGCCGGCCAGTTGCTGGCGCGCACCGCGCCGCATCACGCGGGTCTTGCGCAATTGCAGCGTGAAACCTTCCTCGAGCGCGATCGCGGCGACCCGGATCTGCAGCCGCTCGATGTCGCGCGCGAGCGCGCCGCCGCCGGAGAACGCGAGATCGTCCGCATAGCGCGTGTAGGTCGCATCGAGCGAACGCGCGAGCGCGGCGAGCCGCAGGTCGAACCGGAACGCGCACAGGTTCGCGAGCGCCGGCGACGTCGGCGCCCCCTGCGGCAGATGCCGTTCGCGATAGCGCTGGCGACCGATCCAGTCGAACCGGTCCCGCAGGTCCGGCGCGAGCAGCCGCGCCGACGGCACGCGATTGGTACACAGCCCGGTGAGCGTACGCGCGACTTCGGCCGGATACCCGAGCGTCGCGAACAGCGCATGGACGCGCGCGGCGCGCACCGACACGAAGAAATCCGCGAGATCGAAGCGCACGACGACCTCGCGATCCGCATGCGGCGCCGCGAACGACACGATCCCGTGCCCCTTGCGAAAACCGTGTACCGCGCCGTGCGGCGCAATGCGATCGAGCAGCCCGTGCAGGATGCGACGCTGCGCTTCGCGCAGCCGTCCCTTCGGGATTTCGACGAGGCGGCACCCGCCGCTGCGCTTGTCGACCGCGACGTACGTGTAGTGATGCAGCGGCGTGGCGCTGCTGCGCGCGTCGACACGCCAGTGATCGGACAGCCAGTCGAGTTCCGGCACGCTCACCCCGAGCCAGCCGGCGAGATCGCCGGGCGTCGGCCAGTGCGGCACGTCGCAGCCGGCGAGCGGCGCCGGCAACGGTCGCTGGACCAGCGGCCGCCGCACGATGCGGATCACTGCCGGCCGACGGTCGCCATACCATGCGCGCACGAACGCGGGCGCCTCGGCCAGGACCGCCGCGAGCGCGTCGGTGTCGGTATCGGCCCAGTCCGCGCCGAAGTGGACGAGCGCGAGGTCCGCGCATTCGTGCGTCCACGGCTGTGCTTCGCCGAGCACGGCGGCCATCCGCGCGACGACGCCGTCGCGTTCGGGCGAACCGGCGAGCATCGCCTCGGCAATCGTGCGGGTGGTGTCGCGCAGAGATGAGTGCATGGGAAACGGAGGCGGGACGATGAGTCAACGTGGCTGGTGCTGCGAGAGCCGTCGTTGCGCAACGCGCAACATGCGCACTTGCGACGCATCGGTGTATCGATCTGATCCACGGGGTAGCCCCGTAGTCCTGGAACATCGGCGGCCTGTTCCGGGCGTGTGCTTGACCCACCGCCCCGCGTCGCGACTTTAATCGGCGGCCGCGTCAGGTGTCAAATCGAGCCGGACGATGCGCGCCGCGCGGCGGCCTCGCGCTTATGCGCGCCGGCTGAACAGCTCGCTGAACGCGATCGGCGCCACGCCGATGCCGGCCAGGCCATTCAGTATCGTCGCCCAGCTCGCGTCGGCCACGCTGACCGGAAACGACCGCACGCGATGGGCGAGCAGCCAGAAGGTACGCGTCATGCCGTCGCTCATCGCGACCTCGTAGCCGCTTGCCGCCGCCCAGTAGCCGACCGACGGCAACGTCACCGGTGCGTCGCGGCCGCTTCTGAACGCGGCCGCCGCCGTCGCGAACTTGCTGTCGAGCGACATGGCGCGGCGCGGTACGCAATCCTGCGAATTCTGTTTGGGGAACGTGGGACTCGTCTCGAGCCAGCGGCGATAGAACATGTCCGCGTCGATATGGACGACGAACCGCTCCGCGCCACCCGGTTCGGCCTTCAGATAGCAGTCCGCCTGGTTCGGCACGGGAACGCGCCACGTCGCGCGCTTCGCACTCAGGTCGACCAGTTCGCACGCCATCGACGGGCGCTGGGCGGGTATAGCGGCTCCGGATTCGCGCAGGTCCTGTGCGCGAAGGATGCCGTTACGAAGACGTGTCAGCATGGGCCCTCTCTCTTTCTCTCGATTTTTTCGCATGAGTCAGGGCCCGTCGCGCGATCCGCGCCGGCGCCGCGATGCGGTCGCCCGGTTCCCCGACGCTCCCGACTGAATCGGGAACCCGCGCAGTGTATCGCCTTTCGATGCAGGTACGACAGGGCTCCATCACGACCCATGCGGCGGCACCGGCCAGCACGGCTGCCGCGGCAAACGGGCCACCCCGCTTCCCTACATGTTGCCCGCCAGATGAAACCGCGACGCCGGATGCCACAGCCTGACCGACGTGGCGACCTGATCGCCAACCCATGTGCGGCGTCGCAACAGCAAGCACGGTTCGCCGATTTCCATCACGAGATGCCGACGCACCTGCGCATTGGGCTTCTCCGCGTAGATCCGGAACTCCGCACGCTGGATCGGCGCCAGTCGCACCATGTAATGATTCGGCGTCTCGAGCGTGAAGTCCTGCTCCAGATACGCGGGAAACAACGCCGGATTCACGTAGCGATCCTCGAACTGGATCGGTTCGTCCTCCTCGTAATGGACGATACGCGAATGAAACACGGGCCCGGCGCGCAGCCCGAGCGCATCGATCGCGTCCGGGTCGACGCTGCGCTCGATCAGCAGCACGCGCGCACTGTGCCGATGGCCGCGCTCGGCAATCTCGTCCGCGATGTTGCGGATCTCCAGCACCGTCGACTCGTAATGCCGGCGCTCGACGAACGTGCCGGCCCCCTGGATGCGGGTCAGCACGCGCTCGGCCGTCAGTTCGCGCAGCGCGCGCGACACCGTCATCCGGGCCACGCCGAACTCCTTGACCAGCTCGGCCTCGGTCGGGATCGCGCCGCCGGGCTTCCAGTCGCCCTTCGCGATCCGCTCGACGACGTAGCGCTTGATCTGCTGGTAGGCCGGCAATGCCCGCGCCGGCACGGTGTCGGCCGATGCCGACGCCTGCCGTGCGGAAAGTCTGCGTTCCGTTTCGCTCATGCGCCCTCGACCGAATGAATGTGGAGTGATCCGCTCGCCGTTGACCGTCGTCATCGCAACGACGGCGGCACACCGGCGACGATGCCGGCCGCGATCGCGATATCGTCCGCCAGCGGCCGGTCGTCGTGATACGCCGGCGCACGTTCGCGCACGTGTCGCCACAGCGCGTCGGTCGATGCGGCGCGCCCCGTTTCGCCCGGCTGCAGATCGTACGCCTGCGCGGCGGCCAGCAGCTCGATCGCGAGCACGCGCGTCGTGTTCTCGATGATGTCGAGCGCTTTCAGCGCGGCCGGCGTCGCATGACACAGGTGATCTTCCTGCAGCCCCGACGTGATGCCGCCGTCGAGGCTCGCCGGCGCCGCGAGCCGCTGATTTTGCGCGACCAGCGCGACCGCCGTGTACTGCGCGATCATGAAACCCGAACAGCTGCCGCCCGGCGTGGCAAGAAACGCCGGCAGCCCGCTGACGAGCGGATTCACGAGCCGGTCGAGACGCCGCTCGGCGATCGCCGCGACCTGCGCCATCGCGCTCGCGAGGCTGTCCATCGCGAGCGCGATGCCGGCGCCGACCGCATGCGCCTGCGAATGCACGGCCGGCGCGTCGCGCGTGCCGGCGACGATCGGATTGTCGGTGACGGATGCGAGTTCGCGATCGACAACCTCCGCCGTGACGTCGAACACGTCGCGCGCCGCTCCATGGACGTGCGGAATCGTGCGCAGGCTGAGCGGGT
The DNA here is from genome assembly GCF_001319805.1 of Burkholderia sp. E168m22. Lineage (NCBI taxonomy): Bacteria > Pseudomonadati > Pseudomonadota > Betaproteobacteria > Burkholderiales > Burkholderiaceae > Burkholderia > Burkholderia sp. E168m22. Next base: position 39,205 of record NZ_BBSK01000139.1, on the reverse strand, counting down.
CCTGCGTATGCCGGCCGCTCGCCGCGGCAAGCATGCCGCTGTCCGCCAGCAGCGCACGCAAACGGGCGCCGACCTGCCCGATACCGGGCGAAATCCGCAGCGCGAGCGAAGCCGGATCGAATGCGGCGAGTTGCCCGCCGAGGTTCTCGAAGCTCATCGCCGCGATCCAGTCGGCCCAGTCGAGCAACCGTTCCGCGCGGGCCAGCGCAAGCGCCGCCAGCCCCGTGACGCAGGGCGTCCCGTTGACGAGGCTCAACCCTTCCTTCGCGCCGAGAACCAGCGGTTCGCGGCCGATGCGCCGCAGCGCCTCGTCGCCGCGGATGCGTTCGCCGCGATGCCGCGCATGGCCGTGCCCGACACAGACGAGCGCGACGTGCGCCATGTGGGTCAGGTACCCGACCGAGCCGTGCGCCGGCACCTCGGGAAGGCAATCGTGCTCGAGCAGCGCGACGAGCTGGTCGACGACGTCGGCACGCACGCCCGAATGCCCGTGCGCATAGTTGTTGATCGCGGCCGCGATGATCGCGCGCGTTTCGGCCGCGCCGAGCGGCATGCCGACGCCCACCGCGTGACTCATCAGGATGTTGTGCGACAGCGTGCTCTGCTGGGCCGGCGACACGATCACGTCGCACAGTGCGCCGACGCCGGTATTGACACCGTAGGCGCGAATCCCGCGCGCGACGATCTCGTCGACGAGTTCGCGAGCGGCCACGACCCGCGCGCGCGTCTCGTCGGCCAATGCCAGCGGCTCGCCGGCCGCCACCGCCGCAACCTGTCGCCAGTCGAGCGGCCGCGCCGCACGGAATACGGTCATGGCAGCCTCAGTTCGTGGTGCGGTCGTGGTGGCTCGACACGAATTGCCGGAAGCGCTCGGAGGTCTGGCCGCCGAAGACTTCGTCGGGCGTCCCGTCCGTATCGACCTCGCCCTGATGCAGGAACATCACGCGGTTCGACACGTGGCGTGCAAAGCCCATTTCATGCGTGACGACCAGCATCGTGCGCCCCTCTTCCGCCAGCGAGCGCATTACGCGCAGCACCTCGCCCACCAGCTCCGGGTCGAGCGCCGACGTCGGTTCGTCGAACAGCATCACCTTCGGATGCATCGCCAGCGCGCGGGCAATGGCGACACGCTGCTGCTGGCCGCCCGACAGGTGCGCGGGATAGTAGCCGCGCTTGTCCGCGAGGCCAACGCGTGCGAGCAGCGCCTCGGCTTCCTCCACCGCTTCCGCGCGACTGCGCTTCTGCACGCGCAGCGGCCCTTCGACGAGGTTGTCGAGCACCGTCATGTGCGACCACAGGTTGAAGTTCTGGAACACCATGCCGAGCTGCGAGCGAATCCGGTCGACCTGGCGCCGGTCGCTCGGATGCAGCTTGCCGTCGCGTGCGCGCTTCATCGCCAGCTCTTCGCCCGCGAGCGCGACGGAGCCGTCGTCGGGGGTCTCGAGCAGGTTCAGGCAACGCAGGAACGTGCTCTTGCCCGATCCGCTCGCGCCGAGGATCGAGATGACGTCGCCCTCGTGCGCGTCGAGCGAAATGCCCTTCAGCACATGGTGATCGCCGAACGACTTGTGGATGTTTCTGACCGACAGCGCAACGGGAGCAGCGGTGTTCATCGGATTCTCCTGGAAAGAATGGCGCGCTCAGGACGCGACGCGCTGGGTATTGCGGGTCGCCGCGGCGGGCGCGCCGGACGGCTTCGGCGCACGCAGGTGCCCCGAGAGCCGCCATTCGAGCGCGCCGAGCACGCGCACGACGATGAAGTTCAGGCCCAGATAGATGATGGCCGCGCAGACGAACACTTCGGTCGTCCGGTAGGTTTGCTGAATGATCTGCTGCGCGACGCCCGTCACTTCCCACACCGTGACGAGGCTCGCCAGCGCGGTCGACTTGACGAGCAGCACGGCTTCGGTCGAATACGCCGGCAGACACTGGCGCAACGCGATCGGGCCGATCACGCGCCGCAGCAGCGAGAAGCCCGACAGGCCGATGGAATACCCGGCCTCGATCTGCCCGACCGGTACGGCCATCAGCCCGCCGCGCAGGATCTCGGCCGTGTAGCCGGCCGTGCACAGCGCAAGCGACAGCACCGCGCAGACGTACGGCTCGCGCAGCAGCGGCCACATGAAGCTCTCGCGGATCACGCCGAACTGGCCGAGCCCGTAATACACGAGAAACATCTGGATCAGCAGCGGCGAGCCGCGAAACACGAGGATGTAGGCCCGCGCGAAGCGGTTCGGCAGCCAGCGCGGCGACACGCGCATCGTGACGATCACGAGCGACAGCAGGCCGCCGAGCACGAGCGATGCGAAGAACAGGCCGAGCGTGGTCGGCACGGCCGCGAGCAGTTGGCGCAGCGTATCGAGGAGAAAAGCGAAATCGATGGACATGCCCGTACTCCGTCAGTTGCGCGCGAAATTGCGGCGGAACGACCGGCCGACGATCGCCTCGGCCCGGTTGAACACACGGTTCGACAAGCCCGTCATCAGCAGATACAACGCACCGCCCGCGACGAAGAACACGAAGTACTGGTGAGTCGAATTGGCAGCGATCTGGCTCGTGCGCAGCAACTCGGCAAGACCGGTGACCGAGATCAGGGCGGAATCCTTCAGGCTCAGTTGCCACACGTTGCCGATACCGGGCAGCGCGAAGCGCAGTACCTGCGGCACCAGGATGCGCCGCAGCACCATGCTGCGCGGCATGCCGATCGAGCGCGCCGCTTCGAGCTCGCCTTTCGACACGGCGAGCACCGCCGCGCGATAGACCTCTGCCTGATAGGCGCCCGAGATCATCCCGACCGCGAGCGCACCGATCACGAACGGCGGCACGCCGATGAAGCCTTCCGCGCCGAACCACTGGCCGACGGCCGTCACGAGCGTCGAGCCGCCGAAGTAGAACAGATAGATGACGAGCAGTTCGGGCACGCCGCGAAATACCGTCGTATACAGATCGCCGAGCAGGCGGAGGGTGCGGTAGCGCGACAGCTTCGCGGCCGCGATCGCCGCGCCGATCATGGCGCCGACCGCGAGCGCGGCGAGCGTCAACGCGACCGTCATCAATGCGGCGAGCAGCAGCACACCGCCCCAGCCTTCGGTACCGAAGCCGAGCATTTCAAGAATCGCCATGCGTGCCTCCCTGCATGCGTTGAGTGAATCCGCTGGATGCGTGCCGCCGCATCGCGCGTCGTTCGACGAACTTGCGCGGCGGCGGCCGAACGCGCAGCGCTTACGGCGTGACGTCGGTCTTGAACCACTTGTCGGCGAGCTTCTTCACGGTGCCGTCCGCGAGCGCCGCGGCGATCGCCGTATCGAACTTCGTCTTCAGGTCGGCATCCTGCTTGCGGAACGCGAGCCCCTCGCCCGGCCCCCAGATCGGGCCGCCGAGCTTCGGCCCCGCGAGCACGATCGACGCGTTGTCCTTCTTCGCGTTGTTCGCCGCGTAGTACGTGACGTCGTCGAACGATGCATCGATGCGCCCGGCGACCAGATCGAGATCGCGTTCGGGCGACGTCTTGTACACGCGAATCGACGCGATGTCCTTGAAGCTGTCGTTGATGAATTTCGTGTAGACGGTGCCCGACTGGATACCGATCGTCTTGCCCTTCAGCTGCTTGCGCAGCGTGTCGACGGTAGGCTTGTCCGCGTTGGCGTCACCTGTGAGCTTGACGATCGGTGCGCCGGGCGCGGCCTTCGGCAGGATCTTCGTATCGGTGACGGCGAACGTCGCCGGCGTCGCCGCATACGGACGCGAGAACAGCAGGATCTTTTCGCGCTCCGGCGTGATCGAAATGGCATCCATCAGGACATCGAACTTGCCGGCCTGCAGGCCCGGAATCATCCCGTCCCAGTCCTGCGCGACCATGTTGCACTGCACCTTGATGCGCTCGCACACGTTGGCGAGCAGCTCCGGTTCGAAACCGCCCAGCTTGCCGCCCGGCAGCGTGAGGTTCCACGGCGCGTAGCCGCCTTCGAGCGCGACCGTCACCGTCTTCCATTCCTTTGCCTGCACCGGCGCCGCGAGCGTTGCCGCCGCAGCCGCGATGACGCCGATCGTCCTGATTGCCCACTTGATGCGCTTGCCGTTCACGAGATTTCTCCTTGCGTTGAAGTTCGCCATCCCTTCGGTGCAGCAAGCCGCCTCAGGAATTTGTCTATACAAGCATGCAAGAAGAAAAACAGCGAGACAAGGGGTGATCAATAAAAACGGCGGAAACGCGGGAAATCCCCTAATTTCAAGGGTCTGGCGTGCCTCGTTACGGGGAATGGCGGCACACGTTTGGTGCGATTCGGGCGGCCGAATCGCAATGATGACTAGACAAATTTTGAATTCGACCACGACGTCGCTCGCCCCCGTGACGCATGTCTGAGGATTGGCGGCTCGCGATGCCTGCATCGTTGCCGCATCGATGGCGCCGTGCGGTATGGCATCTGTATCGGCGTCGAGCGGCCGCGCCCTCGTCGGCGGCGCGGATGCTTCCCTCGTTCGTCAAATGAATATCGGGCGGAAGATCGCCCGGCTGCCAGGTAGGCGGTGAACGGCGGCACGAACCTCAGCGAATCGGCTCGTTGATATCGGCGGGTGCCGCGAGCCGCGGCCGGTGTCGCGCCTACAGCGCCCGCGGCGCGTCGCGCAGCACGGTCCGCAGCGCCGTATCGAACGGCGTCGCGTAATCGATCCCGAGCGCGCGCACGCGCGCGGCATCCAGATGGCAGTCGTACGGGCGCGGCGTCGCGTCGGTCGGCTGCGTGATCGGCGTGAGCGACGCGTCGATGCCGAGCGCGGCGGCAATTCGCTGCGCGATGTCGTACTTCGTCATCGGCTCCTCGCTCGACCAATGGCGAATGCCCGTGACGGATTCGCCCGCGAGATGGCGCAGCGTCAGGTCGCGGATGACCTGCGCGACGTCGGGCGTGTAAGTCGGGTAACGGATCGCCCATGCGTCCATGCCGACCGCGTCGGCGCCCGGCCGCGAAGACGCGACGACGGCCGGCACGAGGCTCGTGACGGCCGATTCGCTCCAGTCGGCGATCGGGCCGAACAGCAACGGCAGGCGCAGCACGCACGACAGCGGCGACGCGGCAAGTAGCGCGGCCTCGCCTTCGAGCTTGGTGCGGCCGTAGATGTTCAGCGGGTTCGGGGTCGCGTCTTCGCGGTAGGGCGCCGCCTTGCCGTCGAAGACGTAGTCGGTCGAAATGCCAAGCGTCCATGCGCCGTATCGCGTGGCGAGTGCGCCGATGCGGGCGGGCGCGGTGACGTTGATCGCGCGAGCCGCGTCCGGGTCGCGTTCGCAGACGTCGGGGCGGCGTTCGGCGGCGCAGAGAATCACCGCTGCCGGTCGGTGCGTTTCAAAAATGCGCTCAAGGGACGGCTGGTCGAGCAAGTCCAGCTCGGCGATGTTTTCCGGCGGCAACGCGAGCAGTTTTGCACCGGCGCTTTGCGGGTTCCGTATGGTGGCGAGCAGCGTCAACGACGATTCGCGAGCCAGGCAGGCGGCAACCGCACGGCCGAGCAGGCCGGACGCGCCGATGAGGAGGACAGTGGAACGGCCGGTTGGCGAAATCTGGTTTGGCATGAGGTGGCGATCGATCACGGAAACGAAGGGATTATCGGGCCTATTGGATAACATGAACGGCTTGCATCCGGTCGCGAACATGATCGCCCCATTCTTCGCCCATTTCGCGCTGGCCAACAGCTTCGCGCAATACATGATCCGTGATGTAGATTCCGGCCGTGAGCGCATGCGCTGGCCGCCGTGCCTGGGCACGACGCCGATTCTGTCGTCGGCCCGCGCGCCGATCGCTCCGTCGCCCGTAAAAAGCGAAAACCCGGCACGCTTGCGCGCACCGGGCTCCCGATACCGAACGGAAACGCCGTCCCGCGTTACTTCCGGTCAACCGAATACCGCCCCGGCCCGGTCAATGCGAGCAACAGCAGTCCACCGATGATGCTCACGTTCTTGTAGAAGTTGATCATCGCCATGTACTGCTCCATCCCCTGCAACGCCCAGTAGCGATGGCCGATCAGCGCGGTCGCGAGCGTATAGGCGGCGAACAGCAGTGCGAGCGGACGCGTATAGAAGCCGATCGCGATCAGCACGCCGCCGACCAGTTCGACCGCCACCGCGATCACGGCCGCGAGCTCGGGCGCCGGGTTCCCCGTCGACGCCATATACGCGACCGTGCCCGAAAAACCGTTCAGCTTCTGCCAGCCGAACAGCACGAACAGGATCATCATCAGCACGCGAGCCGCCAGCAGCAGCTCGTCCTTCTTCGACTCCAGCGAAACGTAACGCATAGCAATCACCCTTGAATTGACGGTTTGATGCAGCCGGTGCCGCTGCGCGCCGAATCGGCGCGCGAAGCCGGCAACGGACCACTCTTCGCACGATCGGACGGCAAGCCACATGGCCCGCCGCCGAAGAATCCGACAGGTGACGCCGCGACTGGCGGCGCACGCCGGATCGGTTCTGGCAAAGCACGGATGCAGTCTACTGTCCTGCCAAGAATCATCAATCCTTCAAAACATGATTCGCTGTCTCGATTAAGTGGACAATCAGGAAAGCGCGCCCCGTCACTCCGACGGCCGTGGTTCATCGCCAACAAAATTTGAACCGACGCAAACGAACTTGTGCCACGGCCTTTTGAGCAAAGAAAACTGTTCCATGCCGTACCGGGAAATAAAATCGTCGCCGCGCGTGGTATCGCGAAGACCGCATCAATTCCCTCGCAGCGCCGGCTGTCGCAGTCACGCGATGTACCACCCTCGCGTTTGAACAGGCGACCGTCGATCGCGCGTGCAACTTCCGGATGTGCTTTGTCACACTGACCCACTGTCGCGTAATCCATACTGTCGCGCAGTTCAACAAGACGACAGGGGAAATAAAGATGTCGAAACGGTTCGTGGAGCGTGCCAGCCTCGAGGAGTTGCCGAATCCCGCGCGTCGAGCGTTGTCGCTGGGCCTGGGGCTATTCCCAATGCTGCCGCTGCTGCCGGGACTCGGCGTCCAAGCGGCCCAGGCCGCGCTTGCAGGTCCGGCGCGCACGCCGGCTTCGGCGAGTGGTGTCTTCCGTCACCCGGGACTGCTGATCACCGACGACGACTTCGCCCGTATCCGCGGCTACATCAAGGCCGGTCAGGAGCCGTGGGCGCACTGGTGGAGCACGCTGTGCGCCGAGCGCTTCGCTTCCCTCGACGCCCGACCTTTCCCGCTGGCGGGCGTCTACCGGGCCGATGGCAGCTCGCGGGACATGTACGTCGACATCTGGCGCGCCTGGACCCTGGTCCTGCGATGGAAGCTGTCCGACCCGCAGGACAACCGCTATGCCGACAAGGCCGTGGAGTTCCTGGACGCCTGGGCGAACACGCTGAAGGTGGTTGGAACGGTGCCTCCCGGCTCGACCGCCCATGACGACCACACCTTCATCATCCTGGCCGGTATACAAGGTCACCAGTGGGCGCAGATCGGCGAAGTCCTGCGCACCTACCCAGGCTGGGCCCCGGCGAACCTGAAGCGGTTCCAGGACATGCTGCTCAACGTCTTCGCCCCGGTATCGTCGTGGTTCCTCAGCGACGGGCGCATCGGGTCCCATGCCAACTGGGACATGGCCTCGATGGTGGGCGCCATGGCGATCGGTGTGTTCTGCGACAAGCCCGACCTGTACCGGCTGGCCTGCGACTGCTATGCGGGCAACAACCGCGGCACGCTCCGGAACTTCGGCAATGGCGCCATCGGGCACGGCGTGTACTTCATGCACCCGGGCCATTTCGGGCAGTGGGAGGAAAGCGGCCGCGACCAGGGCCACTCCACGCTGGGCATGTCGCTGGGCGGTGACCTGCTGGAGATCGCCTGGAACCAGGGCGACGATCTCTACGGGCTGTACAACAACCGCTTCCTCGCAGCGGCAGAGTATGTGGCGCGCTCGAACCTGCTCGACGAGAGCGGCAAGAACTACCCGATGCCCTATGTGCGCGAGAACAATCCGTCCCAGCCCCACCCGTCGTTCTGGACGCAAGTGAACTACGGTCAGATGGGCCGCAACTGCTGGGAGCCCATCTACAACCACTACGTCAACCGCCTGGGGCTCGCGGCGCCGAACGTCGCGCGCATGGTGAAGTTGTGCGAGCCGAAGTACGGGGGCAGCAGTGACGACGTCTGGTGGCCGACGCTGATCCATCGCCGCCCGGACTATGCCGGCTCCATGAAGCCGCCGTCTGGCCTCACGGCCTACCTGCGCGGCAATCGCGTCGTGCTGTCGTGGTGGGGCAGCGTCGGCGCGACCTCGTACGAGATCAAGCGCGCAAGCCGGGCCAACGGCCCCTTCAACCTGCTGGGCACGGTTTCGGCGAGCGAGGTGCTCACCTACAGCGATATACCGTCCAACGGCGTCTGGTTCTACCAGATCACGGCGCAGGGCGCTGGCGCCCCGGGAGCCGGCTCCAATGTGGTTCGTATCGCCGTTCCCGGCGAGGTCCGCCTGTCCCTGCCGCTGAACGACCCGAGCGGCACCGGCACGCATGGCGCGCTGCGGACCGCCGCCGGCACCATGACCTTCATCGAGGGCAAGCTGCTGGACGGCGCGACCTGGAGTGAGGGGCGCCGCAACGACAAGGCCATCGTGTTCGACGGTCTGAAGGCCGGCCTGCAGCTGCCGTCGGGCGTGTTCGGCGACCTCGACGACTTCAGCCTTTCCTTGTGGGTCTACGCGAACGGGTTGCACTGGGACAGCTGCGTGTTCTATGCAGGGCTGGACGCGAACGCAGCCATGTGCATCGCCCCCCAGACCGGCTCAGGCACGCTGTGCTTCTCGATCTTTGGCGCGACATTCAAGGATTCACAGGTGGTGGCGGCGCCGTGGGCCCTGCCGATTCGACGCTGGGTCCATCTCGCGGTCACGCTGCAGGGCAATACCTGCCGCCTGTACGTCGACGGCACCGAGGCTGCGAAATCCGACGAAATCCTGCTGTCGCCGCGCCAGGTTGGCGACCAGGTCATTTTCCTTGGCCGCAATTGGGCGCATCCATCTTTCAACGGCCGCATCCAGGGCTTCCGCGTGTACGCAGGCGCATGGAGTGCCGCGGAGGTTGCAGCGCTGGCCCGTGATGCGATGTGATGCTGCATCGCTCATCCCTGCCGGCAATGCCGGCGGGGACTGTGCGAAGTTGTTTTCGATCATGCGTGCGCCCGGTCGGCCCCGCGCGCGACAACGCGCGTCGACGTGACCGTGATCGCGTCGTAGATCAGCCCCGACGCATCCGCCGACGTGACGGTCGCGCCCCCCCGTGCGCGTTTCAGCGCCTCACCGGCAGTCGGTTGCGGCTTGCGCAGCGCGATCAGGCCTTGCGCGCGACGACACCCACCGGCGAAGCGGGCGCGCGTTTCGGTGCGGTCTTGTAGTGCGTGCTGTACAGCGCCGCGCCGACGAACACCAGCCCGCCGACCAGGTTGCCGAGTACCGTCGGGATCTCGTTCCACAGCAGATAGTCGACGACCGTGAAGTGGGCGCCGAGCATCAGGCCGGACGGGAACAGGAACATGTTCACGACCGAGTGCTCGAAGCCCATGTAGAAGAACACGAGGATCGGCATCCACATCGCGATCACCTTGCCCGGTACGGACGTCGACATCATCGCGGCGACCACGCCGGTCGACACCATCCAGTTGCACATCACGCCGCGCACGAACAGCGTCAGCATGCCGGCGGCACCGTGCGCCGCATAACCGAGCGTGCGTGCTTCGCCGATGCCGCCGATCTTCTGTCCGATTGCGTTCGGCGCTTCCGAAAAGCCGAATGTGAAGATGATCGCCATGAACAGCGCAACCGTCAGCGCGCCCGCGAAATTGCCGAAGAACACCAGCGTCCAGTTGCGGAACACGCCACCCCAGGTCGCGCCGGGCCGGCGATCGATCACCGCGAGCGGCGCGAGCGTGAAGACGCCGGTGAGCAGGTCGAAGCCGAGCAGGTACAGCATGCAGAATCCCACCGGAAACAGCAGCGAACCGGCCAGTGCGTTGCCGGTGTTGATCGTGATGCTGACCGCGAAGGCGGCGGCGAGCGCGAGGATCGCGCCCGCCATGTACGCGCGAATCAGCGTATCGCGGGTCGACATCGACAGCTTCGATTCACCGGCATCGACCATCCTGGTGACGAATTCGTTGGGCGTGAGGTAGGCCATGGTGTGCGCTCGTAAAGTTGGACGGGCAAAAAAAACGCGCCAGGCACTCGCTCGACATGCGAGTGCCTGGCGCGGACGCTGTTATCCACGTGATCGGTCGCCACGGTTCGACATGGCGTGATCGTCAGGCCGCCATTAGCCCGACGAGCGAGATGTTCGCAATTCTCATACCAGTGACGGGGATATCGCGATGCAGGCTGGCCGGACGCGAAATGCCGGGGGAGAAAGCCGCGGCCGATCGCGGCGAATCGCACTCGCCCGGTGCAAACTGCACCTCGCGCATGCGCTTCGGGCGCAGCTGCGGTGCGTGAAGCGCGGTGCGTTCCGGTCAGGTCGTGCCGTCGTCGTGCGGTGTGTCCGGCGCGCTTCGCTGCGTACGACGTCGCGCGGAAAGCTGCGCGTGCTCGTCGACGAATCGCTCGGGCGACGTCAGCGCGTCTTCCGCGATATCGGCAAGCGGCCGATTGCCGTCCATCGACGCTTTCTGCAGCATCCGATACGCTTCGTCCTCCCGCAGGCTGAAGCGCGTCATCAGCGTATTTTTCGCGCGCTGCACGAGCTTTCGTTCGTAGAGCGCGCGACGCGCCGCGTCGAGCTCGACCTCCGCGCCGGCCAGTCGCGCCGATTGCGACTCCAGCAGGGATTTCAAGCTGGCGAGCGTCCCCACGTCGGAGCCGGAGAGGCGTTCCGGCAGTTCGTGAACCGCCGCGCGCGCCGACAACGGATCGCCGGCGAAGAACTGGGCGAGCGCCTGGGTATGCGGGGGCGGATTGTTCCGCAACTGCGCCATCAGGCGCTCGGAGTCGTGTAGCGTTCGGTGCGCGTCGTCGATTCGCGCGTTGCACGTTTCCTGCACCTGCAGCGTCAGCGCAATCTGAAGGTGCCAGAGATCATCGATGCGGGCGCTCGCGGCGTCGAACCATGCTTCGCTCAGGACGGCGTCGAGCGCATCGCCGGCGTGCGCCGTGCATAGTACGCGGCGCAGCTTCTCGAGCGCCGCCATGTGCGGCTCCGTCATGCGGGTTTCCCACCATGCGCTTTGCGCCGTGCTTGCGAAGCTCGCGAAGACTTCGAGACTGCGCTCCTGCGCGGCTATCAGATACAGCAGGCGCTGCTGCTGGTCCGCCGAAAACGTGCCCGCCGCGAACATGTGCGCGCCGACGGCACGTTCCTGTCCCGCTTCCTCCTTGCCCTCGACGACATGGACGAGGGCAATCAGCATGCGCGATACCGACGGGTCCGCCGCGCTGTCGGCAAACTGGAAAATCAGCTCCACCAGGCCGCCGATCACGGTACTGAACGCCTGGACGGAATCCGGCGCCGACAGCGCAAGATGGTCGATCTGTTCGCGCAGCACATCCAGCGATTCCAGATCGAGCAGCACCCAGGCGATCAGCGACAGCAGGCGCGACGTCGAGCCGCGCGCGGGCGTCAGTTCCAGATCCAGGCGCTCGCGCAACTGCGCGACGAGCGGCACCGATTCGCCGCGCGAAGCCGCGCGTTCGGCGACGAAGCGCTTGCCGCTCGACGCCAGATAGATGCTGGTGGCGCCGCGCTCGCGCTGCAGCGCATGGATCAGGCGGCCGAGCAGGTCGACCAATTCGATCTGCTCGGCCAGGTGGCGCAGGGACGCGATTTCCTGATGCTTGGCGAGCAGCGCGAATTGCAGGGCGGTGGCGGGCATGGTGGAGACTGACCGTCGACAGGGACTCGGTGCAGTGTAGAGCGGACAATAATCGTCATTTTTTGACGCCTTGCAGGTCAAGATCCGTGACGAAGGTGCGGTCCGCAGCTTCGCTGCCCAATACTTCCCGAGCATAGGCGTGCAATGCCTCGGCAACGTTCACAAGGCGCACTGCCAATAAACACTCTCAATCTTTTGAGCTTGCCCGCCCGTACACAACCCAAGGTTTCATGTCCGCTTCGGGCCGGCTACGATTTTCTACCCTTGGAATAGCCGACTTCTTTTAGAAACCGGCTCCGCATCCACTGCTCTTCTCCCACATTTTTCACAAGAATAATTACAAAAAATTACCAACCAATACCGATTTAATAATACGATAGCCCACCAATCATTCTTACGTTTTCCCGACACTCCCGCGATCCGTGGCGGGCGTCGGGCGAGAAGCGCGAGAAACGACACGCACGCGGATCGCCACGGACCCATCCGGATCGCCGCCGGCCGGCTCCACCGCCGTTCGCCACTGGATCGCCTTCAACCGGAGCTCACCCATGCCAACGAACACGCCCGTCAACAGCGGCGCGAACGCGAACAGCCTGATGCAACAGGCGGCGCAATCGATCATCAACGGCTCGACCGGCAATCCGGCGATGGATGTCGGCTCGCTCGTCAAGACGCTCGTGAACGCGAAAACGGCCGGCCGGGCCGCGACGCTTGCCGCGTCGCAAACGACCGGCAACACGCGAATTTCCGCGTTCGGCGCGCTGTCGTCCGCGCTCGGCGCGCTCGAGGCGGGCCTGACGTCGCTGAAGAACGGCGCGCTGCAGTCGACGTTCAACGCGGTCGCGAGCGGCAAGGGCTTGACCGCGACGGCCGGCGCGGGCGCGGTCGCCGGCACCTACACGGTCGGCGTCACGCAGATCGCGACCGCGCAGGCGCTGTCTTCCGCCGGCTTCAACGGCAGCAAGGCGCTCGGTACCGGCACGCTGACGCTGTCGCTCGGCAGCCAGTCGTTCAAGGTCGAGGTCGGCGGCACGAACAACACGCTGGCGGGCATCGCGGCGGCGATCAACGGCGCGTCGGGCAACCCGGGGATCAGCGCGACGGTCATCAACGGCACGGACGGCGCGCACCTCGTGCTCGCGTCGTCGAAGACGGGCGCGGCGAACGCGATCAGCGTCGCGGTCGGCAACGTGTCCAACGACGGCGGCCTGTCGAACCTCGGCGTCACGTCGACGGCCGACCCGTCCGGCGGCGCATCGAAAATCGAGTCGGCGAACGGCGCGGCCGCGTGGCGGCAGAGCACCGCCGCGCAGGATGCGAAGTTCATGCTCAACGGGATCGCATCGACCAGCGCGAGCAACGCGGTATCGGGCGTGCTGACCGGCATCACGTTGAATCTGTCGGCGGCCGCGGTCAGCGCGACCGATACGCAGACGTTGACGGTCAGCACCGACACGAAGTCGCAGGCCGCCACGATCACGAATTTCGTGAGCCTGTACAACACGGTGGTCAAGACGATGGGCGCGCTGTCGAGCTACACGGCCGGAGCCAGCTCGCAAGGCGCGCTGATCGGCGATTCGACGTTGAACACGATCCGCAACTCGCTCGCGTCGATCGTCGCGCGCGGCGTCGACGGCGGCGCCACCACCGGGAAGGGCAACGGACACGTGAACCTGTTGTCGATCGGCATCAAGCTCGAGAAGGACGGCACGCTGAACGTCGACAGCGCGAAGCTCGACGGCGCGTTGTCGGCCAATCCGTCGGGCGTCGCGCGGCTGTTCAATCCGGAGAACGGGATCGGCACGCGCCTGGCCGACCAGATCACGCAGTTCACGAAGAAAAACGGGATGATCGACGTGCGCACGACCGCACTGACCGCCGATCTGAAGCGCGTCACACAGCAGCAGTCGGATCTGTCCGACTATGCCGCGCAACTGACGAAGCAATACCAGGCGCAGTTCACCGCACTCAACACGTTGATGGCGCGGATGAACACCAACACGCAGTACCTGACGCGATTGTTTGGCGGTGCGAACAGCAGCGGCACGCTGTCCAACAAATGAGCGGCCGGGTCGCGCGAGAGGCGCGGCCCGGAGTTGTCGCTCATGCCCGGCGACGCGCCAGCGCTCGCGGGATTCGCATCATCGAGGCCGGCGGCCAGCCCGCGGTTGTTCTTGAAGCGGGCCGGCGTCAGCCGAGACCTTCAACGCGATCGGCGAACCAATCGATCGCGCGCGACACCTGACGCCCGAAATAGCCGGGCCGTTCGTGCTCGTACGCACGCAGCAGCGACGTGCATTCGCGCTCGGCCCAGCGCCACACGGGCCCCTGCTTCGCGAATACCGGATGATCGTGCAACTCGGCCGGTACCGCATGCTCATCCTCCCAACCCCAGAAATAAGCCTGGTAAGCACGGGCGAACGGCATGCCCAGCTGGTTCGCGACGGTCTCGTCGTGGCGCAGCGTGAAGTCGACGATCTCCTTGCGCGTGCGTCCGAGCGCATCGTCGTGGCGCGCTTCGATCCAGCAGTGATACCGCGCGAGCTGCGACAGATGCCGCGCGGTGCGGCGCCGCTCGCGCGTCGTGCAGAGCGCGTACAGGTTGCCGCCGCCGAAATCCATCACTTCGCCGCCCGCGAACGGCCGATAGGGCTTGCCGGTCAGCAGCGTCAGCACCCGCGCGCCGACGATCGCATAGTCGGCGCAGCGCATGTAGCCGCCGCGCGTCGTCGCTTCCGACACGCTTCGGTGGACGACTTCGTCGATCACGGCGTGCAGCATGGCATCCACCGGCGCCGCCAGGATCGGCGGCCGGCTTGTCGTCGTTACGTGTTGCATGGGCGAATGCGGCTTCAGCGGTTCGTCGTAAAAATCACTCCGCGGCATGGTATTACGAGCCGTTACAACGGATGGGCGCGGGATTGCGCAGATTTGTGCGCTTTTCTCGCGTCGCGCAAGACATGTCGACAGTCCGTCGGACATGGTCGATGCAACGCGCGGCAGGTTGGCCGGACGAGCATCGACGCCGCGCTCGCGGATCGCGGGCGGTTCGCGTTCATGATGTCGTGAATGACGGCAGGAGGAGCGCGGCGGCAGGCGTCGCCGCCATCGACGAGAGGGAAATCGCGATGAGTGCGCCGCGATTGCGACGCATCGCGCAAAGCGGGTCGTGCTTGCAGGCAATGGGCGCGCCGGCCGCGCGCACGGCACGCGATGCGATCACGTGCCACGCGACTGGCGCGGCACGCGTCGTACTTTATGACGCAGCGATCCGCCGGCGGAAGTGTTCGGTGCCGGCGACGATCTTGTCGAGCACCGCGTCGAGCGCCCAGAAGCGTTCGCGCACGTCGTAGTCGATCGCACGGCATTTGATCGACCCGAACGTGCCGATCCGCTGGTGATAGAGCTTCGCGAGCGCCGGGTAACCCAGCGCCTCCGATACCGCCGAGACGACCAGGAACGTCGACAGTTCGTCGGCCAGCGCCGGATTCGACTCGCCTTGCGTGCGCAGCCACTGGTAGAGATCGGGATGGAAGTTCGTGAACACGCCGTTGAAACCGGCGGACCCGGCCTTCATCGCGTCCCAGGCGATCGCGGCGTTCGCGTTCAGGATCTTCAGCGGCGACCCCTCGGCAAGCGCGACGCGCCGCTTCACCGTCGCGAGATCGCAACTCACGTCCTTGAGCATCACGAACCGGCCCGTGTCGATGCACGCGCGCAGTTCGTCATCCGACAGAAGCCGCCGGTAAGGCGCCGGACATTCGTACAGGCCGAGCGGGAGATCCGACGGCAGTCGCGCGAGCAGCCGGTGCAGATGGTCGAGCAACGCGGCGCTGCCCTTGCGTTGCGGATCGAGCCGGTTGGTCACCAGCACGACGCCCTGCGCGCCCGATTCGGCCGCCGCGCACAGTTCGGCGACCTGCGCGTCGAGATCGTCGCTGATGTGCCCGGACGCGACGACCGGCACGCGCCCGGCCACCCGCTCGACCACGAAGCGCGCGAGTGCCGCGCGTTCGGCGAGGCTCAGGAACTGCATCTCGCTCGATTGCGCAACCGCGAACAACGCGTCCGAGCCGTGCGCCAGATACCATTCGATGAGCCGCTCGAGCCCGGCGTAGTCGATCGCGCCGGCGTCGTCGAACGGCGTCAGCATCACCGGTACGATCCCCTCGATGGTCACGTTCGATTGCTGCGAGTGTTGCATCGGTTTCTCCTTGCTTCAATGAATGCGGGTGCAGGCTGCGTGCTCAAGCCGGCAACGGTCCGGGCGCGGCGTTCGCGGCCTGTTCGGGAATCGGCTTGCGCACGAGCAGCAGATAGGCCATCGCGCCGGCGAACGCGATCGCCGCCGCCGTGAGCAGCGCGGGCACGAACGACCACTTCTGCGCGATGATGCCGGTCAGGATCGGCGCCAGCGCGCCGCCGATGAAGCCGCCGAAATTCTGGATCGCGCCGAGCGACGCGATGCGGCTCGGCGGCGCGGCCGCCGTCGCGAGCGCCCACGAGCACGCCGACGCCGCGTTGGCGAGAAAGATCACCACCGAAATGCATGCGAGCGCAACCGTATTGCTCTGCACGAGCGCGGCCGGAATCGTGAATGCGACCATCCCGAGCATCGCGGCCACCACTGCATTGCGCCGGCTCACGACCGGCGACCGGCTGCGCCGCGTGACGAGATCCGACAGCCAGCCGGCGACCAGCGAACCGACGAACCCGCACAGGAACGGCACCGATGCGGCGAACCCGGTGCGGATCAGGCTCATGTGCCGCTCCATCGTCAGGTAGCCCGGCAGCCAGGTCAGGTAGACCCAGTTCAGGTACACGGAGCCGAAGAAGCCGATCAGCATCCCCCAGGTCGTGCCGTGCGAGAACAGGCTGCGCCATTCGGCGAAGGTCAGTTTCGGCGCCGCGGCGACGCTCTGCGCATCGGCATCGAGATAATTGCGCTCGGCGGCAGATAGTTGCGCGCGCACCGGATCGCGATAGAACGCGAACCACACGACGGCGACGACGAGGCCGAGCGCGCCGGTCACGATGAACGCCCAGCGCCAGTGGAACGATGCAACGAGCACCGACAGCAGCAGCGGCGCAAGCGCGGTGCCGAGCGGCGACGCGGCATTGAAAAAACCGGTCGGCGTGCCGCGCGCCCGCAGCGGAAACCAGTTGCTCACCACGCGCGCGGCCGACGGGAATTGCGGCGCCTCGCCGATGCCGAGCACGATGCGCGCGACGATGAACCAGCCAAACGTGGACACGAGGCCGCCCGACGCCTGCGCGAACGACCAGACGATCAGCCCGATGCCGAGCAGCCGGCGCGGCCCGATGCGGTCGACCAGCCCGCCGACCGGAAACTGGCACAGCGCATAGCTCCAGGAGAAGGCCGACAGCAGCAGCCCCATCTGCGCGAGCGAGAGGCCGAGATCGCCGCGGATCGCCGAACTCGCGACGGCCAGCGTGCCGCGATCGAGGTAGTTGACGATCCCGCTCGCCATCAACAGCGCGAGCGCGATGCGTTGACCGCGCCGAATCCGGGGCGGCGCGTGCGGAACAGGTGGGTTGTCGTTCATGTCGATTGTCTCCATGTCACTGGTAGGGGCCGGGTTCGGCCGTTCCGTCGCATGCGGAATTCAGGTATCCATAGGGTTGACTTCATCGCGCGTCGGAATCGACGTCTGCGCGCCATGACGCGTGACGCTGATCGCCGCCGCACGCTGGCCGAAGCCGATCGCGTCGTCCATCGACGCGCCGCCGGCCCGCGCGACCGCGAACCCGCCGACGAACGTGTCGCCGGCCGCGGTCGTATCGACGGCCGCCACCGCCATCGCACGATGGCGGCCGCGCCCTGCGCTGCCGCGCCAGCACACGCCGCGCGCGCCGAGCGTGACCAGCACGTTGCCGACGCCCTTCGCGCACAGCGCATCGGCGGCGCGCGCGGCCGATGCGTCGTCGCCCACGGCGATGCCGGTCAGCGACTCGGCCTCGGTTTCGTTGACGACGAGATAGTCGACCCGCGCCAGCAGCGCATCGAAAAGCGGTTGCGCGGGCGCCGGGTTGAGCAGCACCGGCGTGTGGTGCGCGCTTGCGCAGGCAATCGCACGCGCCACGCTGGCGACCGGCACTTCGAGCTGGCACACGAGCAGCGCGGCTCCGGCGATCGCGTCGCGCGCCGCGTCGATCCGGTCGGCATCGACGCATGCATTCGCGCCGGGCACGACGACGATGCTGTTCGCGCCGCCGTCATCGACCGTGATCGTGGCCACGCCGGTTGCCGTGCCCGCGATCCGGTGCAGGTGCGTCACGTCGATGCGCTCCGCCGCCAGCGCGGCGTGCAGGCGCGCGCCGAACGCGTCGTCGCCGACACAGCCGATCATCGCGACCGATGCACCGAGGCGCGCGGCCGCGACCGCCTGGTTCGCGCCCTTGCCGCCGTGAACGGTCTCGAACGTCGTGCCGAGCAGCGTTTCGCCCGGCACCGGCAGGCGCGGCGCCCGTGTGACGAGGTCAATGTTGACGCTGCCGACGACAGCGATACGCGGTGAGGTGAGCTCGCTCATGCTTGAATGTAATCGCTTACATTTGAGACCGACAAAATGGCCGGAAAGGCCGTCGTCTCTGAAAATTTCGCGGTGCGGGTGAAATCCATGTCTGACATAATACGGAGCAGCATCAAGATAGCGCTTACATTCTCACAGGATCGAATGAGGATGCAAGCGCGGCCACCATGAATCGAGGGTAAACAATGACGCGACTGGCAACGCACGGCGCAGGCAGGCCTACCCCGCCGGGAGACGGCCGATGAGCACGGCCCCGCCCCGCGGCGGCGCATCGCGGGCACGCCGCGGCAGCGGCCGCTCGGTGCTCGGCGACGTCGCGAAACTGGCCGGCGTGTCGACCGCGACCGTCTCGCGCGTGTACAACGACCCCGGCAAGGTGTCGGCCGACGTGCAGCAGCGCGTGCGCGACGCGGCGCTCGCACTGAACTGGATTCCGAATGCGGCCGGCCGCGCGCTGGCGTCCACGCGTACCCACATTACCGGCGCGATCATTCCGACCCTCGACGACCAGGTGTTCGCGTCGCAGGTCGCCGGCATGCAGACGATCATGGCCGAGCACGGCATCACGCTGTTCCTCGGCTGCTCGAACTACGACCCCGCGCAGGCGCTCGCGCAGGTGCGCGCGATGCTGTCGCGCGGCGTGGAAGCGGTATCGCTGGTCGGCGAAGCGTACCCGCCCGAACTGTTCGAACTCCTTGCGATGCATCGCGTGCCGTACGTCGTCACGTATGCGTACCGCGACGACAGCCCGCACTGCTGCATCGGCTTCGACAACCGCGCGGCGTTCGCGCGGCTCACCACGCACCTGCTCGACCTCGGCCATCGCGATTTCGCGATCATCATGCAGCCGTCGACGGACAACGACCGTGTCCAGGCCCGCCTGCGCGGCATTCACGACACGCTGGCCGCGCACGGGCTCGCGGTGCGCCCCGTGCACCAGCACGAAGGCGCGGCCACGATCGCGTTCGGGCGGGCGAGCCTGCGCGCGATCGCCGGCAGCGATGCGGTGACACGGCCGACCGCCGTGATCTGCGGCAACGACGCGCTCGCGCTCGGCGCGTTGCTCGAAGCGCAGGCGCTCGGCATCGACGTGCCCGCGCAGTTGTCGATCACCGGGTTCGACGACGTCGCGCTCGCGCGCGAGATCCAGCCGCCGCTGACGACGATGTGGGTCGACACCGACGCGATCGGGCGCCAGGCCGCGCACGCGTTGCTCGACGCGCTCGAGAACGGCGCCACGGGGCCCGGCCATGCCGTCCAGCCCGAGTTGCGCATACGGGAATCCGCCGCGGCGCCGGCGAAGACGCAGACGCAGGCGCGCACGGCACGCGGGAAATAGCCGGGCAGCGCCGGCTGACTGCATCACGTCGATCGGCAGCGTCTCGTCGAGATTGTCGAGCCACGCGTGGCTCGTCTTCGGCGCCGGCGACGACATCACCCGTCGAACGGCACCAGCTCGTAACTCGTGCTGCGGCCGCCGGACGCCGAGCGACGCAGCATGCCCTGCTCGACAAGCTCCGTGATGTCGCGCAACGCCGTGTCCTGCGAGCATTTCGCGAGGGCCGCCCACTTGGTGGTCGTCAGCTTGCCTTCGAAGCCGTCCAGCAGGCGATTCATGACCTTGACCTGGCGTTCGTTCATCGCGACGCCCGCGCACCGCTGCCAGAAACGCGCCTTGATCAGCACCGCATCGAGCGTCGTGTGCGCATGATCGATGGCCCGGCCCAGCGTATTCAGAAACCACGCGAGCCACTCCGTGACATCGAGCGAGCCGCGCTGCGTGCGCTCCAGCACGTCGTAATATGCGTTGCGCTCGCGCTGGATCTGCGCGGACAGGCTGTAGAAACGCTGCGGGCTTCGGTCCGCGCGCGCCAGCACCAGATCGCCGAGCGCGCGTGCGATACGACCGTTGCCGTCGTCGAACGGGTGGAGCGTGACGAACCACAGATGCGCGAGCCCGGCCCGGATCAGCAACGGTTCGGCCGGCGGCGCGTTGAGCCACGCGAGAAAACGCCCGATCTCGTCGGGCACGCGTGCGGCCGGCGGCGCCTCGAAATGCACGCGCTGGCGGCCGATCGGCCCGGAAACCACCTGCATCGGCCCGCTCGCATCCGTGCGCCAGCCGCCGACCGTGATGCGCGACAGCCCCGAGTAGCCGGTCGGAAACAGCGCGGCATGCCACCCGAACAGCCGCGCTTCGGTGACCGGCGCCGCCGAATGGGTCGTCGCATCCAGCACCATGTCGACGACGCCCTCGACGTGGCGATCGACCGGCGCCAGCGCGCCGATATCGACGCCGAGCCGGCGCGCGATCGACGACCGGACCGATGCGACATTCAGGTTCTCGCCCTCGATCGCGCTGGTCTTCACGACGTCGTCCGTCAGCGCGGCCAGGCTCGCCTCGTCGCGCAACGCCAGCCCGACATCCGCCAGCCGCCCGGCCAGCATGCCTTGCGCACGGCTGACGTCGGCGAGCGGCGTGGCGAGGGCCGGGAGGTCGAAACGCCATGCCGGCCAATCGGCTGCTTCCCAGATAAAGATGTAATCTCCGCTCATCATGCGGAGATTATCCGCTCATTCGCCGCGCGACTCAACAATCCCCGCAAAATGTGCGGAGATTAATCACCCCATTCACCGCAAAGCGGCCGGCTACCGTACCCGGCCCGCCCCATTCACACCCGTGGGCGCCGGTTCCCCGAGCCGCTCCGCGAGAAACCCGATGAACGTGCGCAACGTGACGAACCCTTCCCGGTGCTGCGGAAACACCGCATTGAGCGTGATCGGCGGCGGCACGTACGCGTCGAGCACCGGCACGAGCGCGCCGCTGTCGAGCGCCGCGCCGACGATGAAGTGCGGCAGCAGCGCGATGCCGAGCCCCGCGATCGCCGCGTCGCGCACCACTTCGCCGTTGTTCGCGACGAGCGGCCCCTGCACGTCGAACGTGCGCACCGCACCGTCGACGCGGAATTCCCAGCCGACCCGCCGCTCGCGCCCGTACAGCACACAGGTGTGGCCGGCGAGATCGGCCGGCGTCTGCGGCGTGCCGTGCCGCTTCAGGTAGGCGGGGCTCGCGCACGCGATCATCCGCCACGCGCCGAGCGGACGCGCGATCAACGTGGAATCCTCGAGCGAGCCGATCCGCAGCACGAGGTCGAAGCCCTCGCCGATCAGGTCGACGCGCCGGTCGGTCAGGTCGAGGTTCAGCCGCACGGCCGGGTGCGCGGACAGGAATTCGGCGATCAGCGGCGACACGTGCGTGATCCCGAACGACAGCGGCGCGCTGATCTTCAGCGAGCCATGCAGCTCGGTGCTGCGTACCGACATCGCCTGCTCGGCGTCGGCGATCTCCGCGAGGATGCGCTGCGCGCGCACGTAGAACTCCTGCCCCGATTCGGTCACCGCCAGATTGCGGGTATTCCGGTGCAGCAGCCGGACACCGAGCGACGCCTCCAGCGCCATCGTGCGCCGGCTGACGAACTGCTTGGACAGCATCAGCTGATCGGCCGCCGCCGTGAAGCTGCCGGCGTCCACGGTCGCGACGAAGATCCTCAGGTCGTTGATTTCCATATTGTCCACTCCATTGCGACAGTCATTATCTCTACAGCGATTTATTTGTCAAATAGATTGACCTAAGATTCATCTCAACGAACGGCCGGTCTCACTTCCGAGGTCCGGCGACTTCAAGGACAAAAAATCATGATCGATATCCGTGCAGCAAACCAACGTGGCCGTGCGGAGCATGGCTGGCTCAGCTCCCGTCATACGTTTTCGTTCGCGAATTACTACGATCCGAAGCAAGTCGGCTTCTCCGACCTGCTCGTGATCAACGACGACCGCGTCGCCCCGGGCCGCGGCTTCGGCACGCACCCGCACCGCGACATGGAAATCCTGTCGTACGTGCTCGACGGCGCGCTCGAACACAAGGACTCGATGGGCACCGGTTCGGTGATCGTGCCGGGCGACGTGCAGTTGATGAGCGCGGGCACGGGCGTGCGCCACAGCGAGTTCAACCACTCGCAGGACACGCCGGTCCACTTCCTGCAGATCTGGGTCGGGCCGGCCGAAAAGGGTGCCGAGCCGCGTTATCAGCAGACCAATGTCGCGGCCGACGACAAGCGCGGCAAGCTCGCCCTCGTCGTGTCGCCGAACGGCGATGCCGGTTCGCTGAAGATCCGGCAGGACACCCGGATTTACGCGGGCCTGTTCGACGGCGACGAAAGCACTACGCTGGAACTCGATCCGAGCCGTTTTGCTTACGTCCACGTGGCACGCGGCAGCGTGACGGTCAACGGCGTGACGCTCGGCGAAGGCGACGGCGCGCGCATCCGCGGCGAACAGGCGCTGACGATCGCCGACGGCAAGGATGCCGAAGTGCTGGTGTTCGACCTGCGTCCGGTCGAAGTGACGGCCGAATGGGCGTGACGCCCGTTCGGGAAACCGGGCCCCGCGGAAACGCGGGGCCCTTTTAATCGGAGATTCGCAACATGGCCAAGGTTCTCGTTCTTTACTACTCGTCCTACGGGCACGTCGAAACGATGGCGCAGCACATCGTGGAGGGCGCGAAATCGGTGCCCGGCGTCGAGGTCACGCTCAAGCGCGTGCCGGAAACGATCCCCGTCGACCAGGCCCGCGCGATCGGCGTGAAGGTCGACCAGGCCGCACCGGTCGCCACGGTGGACGAACTCGCCGATTACGATGCGATCATCTTCGGCACGCCGACCCGCTTCGGCAACATGGCCGGCCAGATGCGCACGTTCCTCGACCAGACTGGCGGCCTGTGGATGAAAGGCGCGCTCGTCGGCAAGATCGGCAGCGTGTTCGCGTCGACCGGCACGCAGCACGGCGGCCAGGAAACGACGATCACGTCGTTCCACACGACGCTGCTGCATCACGGGATGGTGATCGTGGGCGTGCCGTATGCGTGCAGCGGGCTCGTCAACATGAGCGAAATCACCGGCGGCACGCCGTATGGCGCGACCACGCTCGCCGGCGCGGACGGCAGCCGCCAGCCGAGCGCGAACGAGCTCGACATCGCGCGCTACCAGGGCAAGCACGTCGCGGAACTCGCGAGCAAGCTCGCGTCGTAACGCGGGGGCCTCGCCCCTCGCTGCCCCGCAGTTGTGCAGTTCCGTACATGAACGAACGGCGCCGGTTCAACCGGCGCCGTTCGTGCTGTGCAACGCTGTCGACCGTTACTGGCCCGACGCCGGCGCGGCCGGCGCCGCCTTCGTCGCGGGCGCCTTCTGCACGGCGTTCTGCGGATAGTTGCTCTGGTCGCCGGTCAACCGGTAGCCGCTGCCGGTGCCGATCGCCTTCAGGTCCGACGCGTGCCGTGCGCGGGCCGCCTTGCGCGCCGCCTTCTTCTGCGCCTTGTCGAGCTGCTTCTGCGCCGGCGCGGACGCCGGGTCCTGCGCGTATGCCGCCGGCGCGGCGGTCAACGATAGACCGAACGACGCCGCTACTGCTACTGCCACCGAAACCACGCGAGACTGCTTCATGACCGATCTCCTTGTCGATTGTTGAGTGTGGGTCGGACACCGGCGCGCACGCGACGGCCTGCGACAACGGCACCGATGCAACGTTAGCCGATCGCCGCGCAAATGTCCGTGTGCGTTCCTGAATTGTCCTGATAACGTCACCGATACATGCGAGCCGGGGGCGCCGTCCTTTCGGCCTGTCGCCCGCGCCATCAGGGAAACCGATACCCGGGCGGCGTGGGCCGGCGCTCAGATCCAGCGCGACAGCACCGGCAGCAGGATCGGCACGACGAACGCCGTCAGCACGCCGTTCAGCCCCATCCCGAGCCCGGCGAACGCGCCGGCTTCCTCGCTGACCTGGAACGCGCGCGCGGTGCCGATCCCGTGCGACGCGACGCCGAGCGCGAAGCCGCGCACGGCCGGCTCGTCGATCCGCAGCAGATTGAGGATCGCGCGCGCGCACACCGCGCCGAAAATCCCGGTCGAGATCACGAGCACGGCCGTGAGCGACGGAATGCCGCCGATCTCCGCGGCGACGGCCATCGCGATCGGCGTCGTCGCCGATTTCGGGGCGAGCGACGCGATTGTCTGATGGGACGCCCCGAACAGCGCGGCGATACCGACCGCCGACACGATCGCGGTCAGCGAACCCGCGAGCAGGCCGACGAGCAGCGGCAACGCGGTGCGCCGCAGCTTCGACCACTGGCGGTACAGCGGCAGCGCGAGCGCGACGGTCGCCGGGCCGAGCAGGAAGTGGACGAACTGCGCGCCTTCGAAATACGTGGGATACGGCGTATGCGTGAGCGTCAGCAGCACGACGATCACCGCGACCGCGATCAGCACCGGATTCGCCAGCGGATTGAAACGCGCCCGCGCATAGACGGCCTGCGCGAACAGATACGCGACCAGCGTGATGGTCAGGCCCAGCAGCGGGCTCGCGGCGAGATAGACCCAGATCGCGCCGAGCTTCGGGAACGCCGTCATTGCGCGCCCTCCGCGGTGCCGCCCGCGCGGCGCTGGCGCCGCAGCAGCGCGCGCGTGACGAGCGCCGTCACCGCGATCGCGAGCGTGGTGCTGACGGCCAGCGCGACGACGACCGCGACCGCGTCGCCGCGCACGCGGTCGGCCGACACCATGATGCCGACGCCGGCCGGCACGAACAGCAGCGACAGGTGACGCAGCAGCTCGAGCGCGGTCGGCTCGATCGCATCGGCGACCTGCGGGCGCAGCATCACGAAGCCGAACAGCAGCAGCATGCCGATCACCGGGCCCGGCACCGGCAAGCCGAACAGATAGGACACGCCTTCCCCGAGACACTGGAAGATCAGCAAGACCGCGAATGCCTGCAACATGAACCGCTTCTCCCGAACGTGGCCGCGCGAACGGGCAGCCGCGCGGCCGATGAGCCGGCGGCGTGCGACGCCGGCGTGGACGATACGCGCGATCGTACCAACAATGACGGCGGGCGGGCGCGATCGCCATTCAACCGTTTCGCCCTGACCCGCTGCCGGGCCGGAACCAAACGCCCTCACGCAAAAACGGCGGGCACGTGCCCGCCGCCCTGCCGTTCAGGGTCGAACGACCGCCGATCGCGTTACTTCAGCCGCGTCGCGATTTCGTTGGCCATCGCCTTCGTCGCGGCCTTCGTCGGCGCATCGTCGGCCAGTGCGTTCAGCAAGCCGAAATCATGGATCGTGCCGTCGTAGCGCGTGGTCGTCGCGTCCACGCCGGCCGCGTCGAGCTTGCGGCCGTACGCCTCGCCTTCGTCACGCAGCACGTCGAACTGCGCGACCTGGATCAGCGCGGGCGGCAGCCCCTTCAACTGCGCGACGCTCGCGCGCAGCGGCGACGCGTAGATCTCGTTGCGTTGCGCTTCGTTCTTCGTATAGGCGTCCCAGAACCACTTCATCATCGGCCGCGTCAGGAAGTGACCTTGCTGATACGCGTTGTACGAACCCGTGTTGAAGTTGTGGTCCGTGACCGGCCACATCAGCCCCTGGAAACGGATCGCGGGGCCGCCCTTGTCCTTCGCCATCAGCGCGACGACGGCCGACATGTTGCCGCCGACGCTGTTGCCGACCACCGCGAGGCGGCTGCCGTCGACGCCGATCTCCGCGCCGTGCGCGGCCACCCACTTCGTCGCCGCATACGCCTGGTTGATCGCAACCGGGTAACGCGCTTCCGGCGACGGCGTGTAGTTCACGAACACCGCGACGGCGCCCGATTGCACGACGAGATCGCGCACGAGCCGCTCATGCGTCGGGAAGTCGCCGAGCACCCAGCCGCCGCCGTGAATGAACACGAATACCGGCAGCGCGCCCGTCACGCCTTGCGGACGCACGATCGTGACCGGCACCGACAGGCCGTCCTGCTCGATCGTGCGGTTCGACACGTCGATGCCCGACAGATCGACCTTCACGCCGTTCTGCGCGTCGACCAGCACCTGGCGCGCCTTCGCGGGGCTCAGCGTTTCGAGGCCCGGGCCCTTCTGGCCGTTCAGTGCGGCGAGAAACGCGCTCGTCTTCGCATCGGGACCGACGGTGTCAGCGCCCGCGGCGAACGCGGCAGGTGCGGTGGACAGTGCGGCTGCCACGGCGGCAGCGATCAACAGCGGCTTGACGATCTTCATGGTGCAACTCCTTGGTCAGGTCTTTGAATGGCGATGAATGGTTTGCAGCGCGATTGATCAGACGAGCGTGAGCGTGACGTCGATGTTGCCGCGCGTCGCATTCGAGTACGGGCAGACGATGTGCGCACGGTCGATCAGCGTTTGCGCGATGTCGCGATCGAGGCCCGGCAGCGAGATCTTCAGTTCGACTTCGATGCCGAAGCCGTTCGGGATCGCGCCGATGCCGACGCTGCCTTCGATCGCGGCGTCCGCGGGGATCGCGATCTTGTCGCGCGCCGCGACGAACTTCATCGCGCCGATGAAGCACGCGCTGTAGCCGGCGGCGAACAGTTGCTCGGGGTTCGCGCCCGCACCGCCCGCGCCGCCGAGTTCGCGCGGCGTGGTCAGCTTCAGGTCCAGGCCGCTTTCGGGCACCGTCGCACGGCCGTCACGGCCGCCGGTGGCTTTTGCATGGGCGCGGTACAGCACTTTTTCGATCGACATGACAGACTCCTTTTTCAGCAAATGAATGAAACAGCCTTCGAACCGGGGACCGCGTGCCGGCGGCTGCTCCGCCGGCCTCGCATCAATTTATCTACTCATAGATAGACAAACATCCCCAAAAAATGCAGGCGGACACCCCACCTGCGCCAATAATCTATCTACTACACGATAGATAACGAGATCCAATAAAAGGCGGCGAACCGCCCGACTCCTTGCGCCGTCCGTCAGGACCGCGTTTTCCAAACGGCCTCGACATCCTCGAGACGCGCCCGCGTGTGAAACAACCGGCTGGCCAGCACACTGCCCTGAAACGCCGCATACAACGTGCGCGCCGCGGTTTCGGGCTCGCCGCTGAACTGCAGCGTGCCTTCCTTCACGCCTTGCTTCAGCAATTCCGCGAGCCAGCGCTCGTTGGCCGTGAAGAACGCCTGCACGGCCTGCCGCACGTTCTCCGGCAGCGTTTCGATGTCGGCCGCGAGCATCCCGCACAGGCAGATCAGATTGCCGTCGCCGAGCGTGCGGCCGAACATCTTCGTGTACAGGCTCAGCTTCACGTCGGCCGGCAACGCCGGATCGATCGTCCGCATGGCCGCGAGGACTTCGTCGCTGTACGCCGCCACCGCTTCCAGCACGAGATCGTCCTTCGACGGGAAGTAGTAGTGGATGCTCGACGTCTTCACGCCCACCAGGTCGGACAGGTCTCGATAGCTGAAGCCGTTGTAACCGCGCTGCATCATCAACGTGATCGCGTGGTCGAGAATCTGTTCGCGGACGGTCGGTTTCGTTTCCATGGATCGAACTTTATCTACTCATAGATAGATAGTCAAGCACTTTTTTGCAACCCCGGCGGAAGATGTGCCGATGCCTGCCGGCCGGGCACTGCCCCGGCGGGCGGTGTGCCGCGCTCGGGCGCGGGCCGCGCCCTTCCGTCACTGCGGCTTCAACATCCGCTGAATGATCGTCCGCAGCATCGCGCGATGCGCGCGCGGCTTGAACCCCGGCTCGAACACGACGCGCCCGACCGCCCCTTCCGCCAGCGCGAGCAGCCAGGTCGCGACGAGATCCGGCTTCAGGCTTCCGTCGATCCGCCCTTGCGCGACACCACGCTTGATCAGCGCGACCATCCGCCCTTTCACCTGCGCCTCGTTCGCCGCGAACAACGCGGCGACGTCCGGATTGCGCGTCGCCTCCGCCGCGGTCTCGACGCAGATGCGCGCATAGACGGGATCGCTCGACAGTTCCATCAACGTCAGCGCGATCTCCTCGATCGCGGCCAGCGCATCGTCGGCGTCCGCATGCTTCGCGAACAGCTCGGCCATCTCGCGCTGGTCGTCCTGCGCGATCGCCTCGATGATCGCCGCCTTGGTCGGGAAATAGTGAAACAGGTTGCCCGGGCTCATCCCGGCCGCCTTGCAGATCGAGGCTGTGGACGTCGCATGGAAGCCGTCGCGCGCAAAACAGTCGATCGCGGCATCGAGGATCTGGCGCCGCTTCGCTTCCACTCTTTCAGGATCGATCTTTCTCAACGGGAACTCCGTGCTCGACGATGGCTCAAATATTTATTAGACTGATTAGTCGATCTATTATCTACGCGAGACGTCGGGAGCGTCAAGGCAGCGTGCGCATGCATGTGTCGCCCGCGGCATCCGCTCACACAAACGATCAGAGGACCAATGAAACGCATCGTCATCGCCGGTATCGCACTCGTCCTGTTCGGCTGCGTCGCGGCGGGCGCGCTTGCGCTGCGCGGCCTGTCCGATTTCGAGCTGAAGGGCGCGAACGTATCGACACTGACGTTCCACGCGGGCGACGCCGACCTCGTCGGCACGCTCGCGCTGCCGGCGCACGCACCCGACGCGCCGATCGCGCTGCTCGTCCACGGCGACGGGCCGCGCACGCGCTTCTCGGACGACGCGATGCTGCCGCTCGTCAACAGCCTGCTCGACGCCGGCATCGGCGTGTTCGCTTGGGACAAGCAGGGCACCGGCCGCAGCAGCGGCGACTGGCTCGCGCAATCGATGCAGGACCGCGCGAACGAAACGGTCGCCGCGATGGCGCGCGTGCGCGCCGCCGCCGGGCCCATGCACAAGATCGGCCTGCTCGGTTTCTCGCAGGGCGGCTGGGTGATTCCGCGCGTGGCGAATGCGGTGCGGCCCGCGTTCTCGGTGATCGTCGGCGGCGCCGTCAGCTGGCGGCGCCAAGGCGCCTACCTGACGCGCCGGCAACTCGAGGCAACCGGCCTGCAGCCGGATCGAATCGATGCGACACTGGCCGCCGAGCGACGCAGCAACGACGCAATCTTCGGCCGGGCGGACGTGCCGGCCGATCCGGCCCGGCGCCCGGACATCGAGCCGCGCCGCTTCGGTTTCATCGCGCTGAACTACCTGGAAGACGCATCGCAGGCGCTGGCGACGATGCAAGGGCCGGTGCTGGCCGTGTGGGGCGCGCTGGACCGCAACGTCGATGCGGCCGACGAAGCGAACGCTTACGCGCACGCATTCGGGAAGCGGGCCGCCCGGCACGTCGTCGTGGTGCCGGGCGCGACGCATGCGTTGCTGCGCGGCCGCTGGTTCGACTATCAGCTCGAGTCCGACTGGCCGAAATGGAAGACGTGGCTGTACATGGCGCTCGGGCGTCACGCTTATGCGCCGGACACGCTCGGCCCGATCGAGGCGTGGATCCGGTCGCAGTAAGCGCGCGCACCGCGCGCCGCCGCGCAGGTCACAGGCATCACGCAATATCGGTCGCGCCCGCCCGCGCGACCGCATCAAGGAGAGGTTTCAATGTACTCGTGGTTTGAACGGCGCCTGCCGACTTTCCCGCTCGAAGATCCCGTCACGCCGCCGAAGGGATTCTTCTCGTTCGTCTGGGCGTGCACGAAAGGCGCGCGCGGCTGGCTCCTGCTGATCGCGCTGACGTCGGCCGCGCTGGCCGCGTACGAAGCCGCGCTGTTCGCGATGATGGGGCACGTGGTCGACTGGCTGTCGTCGTCGACGCCGTCCGAATTCGGCGGTCGCCACTTCGGCGCGCTCGCGGGCTTCGCGGCGATCCTCGTCGGCAGCGCGCTGTTGATCGCACTGCACACGATGGTCAAGCACCAGGTGCTCGCGATCAACTTCCCGATGCGGTTGCGCTGGCTGTTTCACCGGCTGATGCTCGACCAGAGCCTGTCGTTCTATGCGAACGAGTTCGCGGGCCGCGTGACGACCAAGATCATGCAGACCGCGCTCGCGGTGCGCGACGCGCTGTTCATGTCGGTCGACGTCGTGATCGGCGTCACCGCCTACCTGATCGGCATCCTCGTGCTCGCCGCCAGCTTCGACTGGCGGCTGATGATTCCGCTCGCGCTGTGGGCGCTCGGCTACGGCGCGGCATGCGCGTATTTCGTGCCGCGCCTGGGCGCGGTCGGCAGCCGGCAGGCCGACGCCCGCGCGCTGATGACGGGCCGCATCACCGACGCGTATTCGAACATCACGACCGTGAAGCTGTTCTCGCATACGCGACGCGAAGCCGACCACGCGCGGCGCGCGATGGAAGCGTTCAAGGCGACCGGCGACGCGCAGATGCGGCTCGTCAGCGCGTTCGAGATCGTCAACCACCTGCTGTCGACGCTGCTGCTGATCGGCTCGGCCGGGCTCGCCCTCGTGCTGTGGATGCACGGCGAGGCGAGCGCGGGCGTCGTTGCGGCCGTGATCGCGATGGCGCTGCGTTTGTCGAGCTACTCGCACTGGATCATGTGGGAAATGACCGAGCTGTTCGAGAACGTCGGCACGATCCAGGACGGCATCAACACGCTGACGAAGGTGCGCAGCGTGATCGACGCGCCCGATGCGAAGCCGCTCACGGTGCGGCGCGGCGAAATCGTGTTCGACAACGTGCAGTTCGCGCACGAGGACAACGATCGCGCGGTATTCGACGGGCTGAACCTGACGATCCGCCCGGGCGAGCGAATCGGCCTGATCGGCCGCTCGGGCGCCGGCAAGTCGACGCTCGTGAACCTGCTGCTGCGTTTCTACGACGTCGGCGGCGGCTCGATCCGGATCGACGGGCAGGACATCGCGCACGTGACGCAGGACAGCCTGCGCGCCGCGATCGGGATGGTCACGCAGGATACGTCGCTGCTGCACCGGACGATGCGCGAGAACCTGCTGTACGGCCGCCCCGACGCGACCGAGCGCGAGATGCAGGATGCGGCCGTGCGCGCGGAGGCGTCCGAGTTCATCGGCCGGCTGCGCGACCGCCACGGCCGCAGCGGCTACGACGTCGAAGTCGGCGAGCGCGGCGTGAAGCTGTCGGGCGGCCAGCGGCAGCGCGTCGCGATCGCGCGCGTGATGCTCAAGGATGCGCCGATCCTCGTGCTCGACGAGGCGACCAGCGCGCTCGATTCCGAGGTCGAGGTCGCGATCCAGCGCAGCCTCGACACCCTGATGAGCGGCAAGACGGTGATCGCGATCGCGCACCGGCTGTCGACGATCGCCGCGATGGACCGGCTGATCGTGCTCGACGAAGGGCGCATCGTCGAGGAAGGCACGCACCAGCAGTTGCTGCAGGCGGGCGGCATTTACGCGGCGCTGTGGGCGCACCAGAGCGGCGGGTTCCTCGGCGAGACGGCGGACGCGGAAAGCGTGGCGCAGTAGGCGCTGCCCTGTCGCGATGCACGGGATGTCCGCGCGCCGCGTGTCGATCCGTTGCGTGCGCATCCATCGCCGCGCCGCCTCATAACGATCCGACAATTTATTGGTTCCCTTGACGATGCGCGGTCCGTATCGTTCACCGATTCGTCAGACCAATCGACCAACGGGGGAATCCAACGATGAAACAGATTCGTTCATTCGCGCTGCTCGCCCTGCCGGCCGCGCTCGTCGCCGCCGGCGCGCACGCACAAAGCAGCGTCACGCTGTACGGCATCGCCGACGCGGGCATCGCATACGTCCACAACGCGCAGAACGCGAACGGCAGCAACGCGTCGAGCCTCGTGAAGTTCAGCAGCGGCAACCTGTCGGGCAGCCGCTGGGGGCTGCGCGGCATCGAGGATCTCGGCAGCGGCCTGTCCGCGCTGTTCCAGCTCGAGAACGGCTTCAACATCGGCACCGGCGCGCTCGGCCAGGGCGGGCGCGAATTCGGCCGCAAGGCCGTCGTCGGCCTCGGGAGCAGCACCTACGGCACCGTGACGCTCGGCCGCCAGTACGATCCGATCGTCGATCTCGTGCAGGGCCTCACGCAGGACAACTACTTCGGCGGCGTGTTCGCGACGCCGGGGGATCTCGACAACTACGACAACAGCCTGCGCGTCAGCAACTCGGTGAAATACACGAGCCCGCTGATCTCCGGCTTCCAGTTCGAGGCGCTGTACGGCTTCGGCGGCGTCGCGGGCGCGACCGGCAGCGGCCGCACGTACAGCTTCGGCGCGAGCTATGCGAACGGCCCGCTGTCGCTCGGCGCCGGCTACTTCTACGCGAACGGCGGCACGACGGTCGCGAACGGCGTGCGCACGTGGTCGAGCAGCGCGGACACGCTGTTCAACACCGTGATCAACCAGGGCTTCTCCAGCGCGAAGTCGATCCAGATCGTGCGCGTGGCCGGCCAGTACGTGGCCGGACCGGCCACCTTCGGCCTCGCGTATTCGAACACGCAGTACGGCGCGGACACGCTGTCGGCATTCAGCCAGAACGCGAAGTTCAACAACGGCTCGGCATTCTTCAACTGGCAGTTCTCGCCGGCACTGCGCGCGGGCGTCGGCTACAACTACACGTCGCTGACGGGCCCGGCTTCCGCGCACTACAACCAGGTCAACCTCGGCGCGGATTACGCGCTGTCGAAGCGCACCGACCTGTATGCGCTGTTCGGC
The DNA here is from genome assembly GCF_001319805.1 of Burkholderia sp. E168m22. Taxonomy (NCBI): domain Bacteria; kingdom Pseudomonadati; phylum Pseudomonadota; class Betaproteobacteria; order Burkholderiales; family Burkholderiaceae; genus Burkholderia; species Burkholderia sp. E168m22. Next base: position 6,360 of record NZ_BBSK01000139.1, on the reverse strand, counting down.
TATCAGAAGGCGAGCGGCAACACGCTCGACGCGAGCGGCGCGACCGTGAAAGCGGCCGCGTCGGTCGGCTCGTACGGCGTGAATTCCGGCACCGATACGCAGGAACTCGCGATCGTCGGCATCCGCCACAAGTTCTGATCGTCACGCTGCACGACGATCGCCGGCAGGCGCGCACCGCGGTGCGCGCCTGCCGCGTTTACACTGTCCCTCTTCACGTTCGTCACGACACAGGAGCCCGGCATGCTGACGGTATGGGGACGACGCAACGCATTCAATGTCCAGAAAGTGATGTGGCTCGTCGACGAGCTCGCGCTCGCGCATCGCCACGTGCCGGCCGGCGGCCGGTTCGGCGTGCTCGATACACCCGCATTCCTCGCGATGAACCCGCACGGGCGCATCCCGGTGATCGACGACGACGGTACCGTCGTGTGGGAATCGCACAGCATCCTGCGCTACCTCGCCGCGCGTTACGGACGCCCCGGCTTCTGGCGCGACGATCCCGCCGAGCAGTCGCGGGCGGACCGCTGGATGGACTGGGCGCAAACCACGCTGCAGCCGGCATTCCTCAACGGCGTGTTCCGCGACTACTACCGCACGCCGCCCGAGCAGCGCGACACCGCGCGCGTCGAGCAGAGCATCGCGCAATGCGCGCAGTATTTCCGGGTGCTCGATACCGTGCTGGCCGGGCAGCCGTTTCTCGCGGGCGACGCGATCACGCTCGCCGACATCGCGGCCGGCACGCACCTTTACCGGTATTTCGAGCTCGATATCGCGCGGCCCGACGTGCCGCATGTCGTGGCGTGGTACGAACGCCTGAAGGCGCGACCCGCGTATCGCACGAACGTGATGATTCCGTTCGACGATCTGCGCGGCAAGCTTGGCTGAGCGACTGATCGACTGTTGCGCCGGCAGTGGAGCGGCTTGTTGGATGGTTGTAAGAACAACCGCGTATGTTGCCGACTTGCACACCCGCCGGATAGGCATACGTCGCCGCGACGACGATCGTAGCCAAGCGGGTCATGACTGACCAACCACGCAGGCAAGATGATGAGCGCCCAGGACGTTCCGGTCGAGTTCGCTTCTCGGAAGGACAACGCGGTTGCCGTGCATCGAAACGCGGGGCTGGACGCGTTGCGGGCCTGCCTGACGCTGCTGGTGGTCTTTCACCACTGCGCGATCACGTATGGCGCAATCGGCGGGTGGTACTACCACGAGGTGGCCGCAGGCCCGTCGGTGGCGTCCGCGCTGTTGACGCTCTTCTGCGCGATCAACCAGGCGTTCTTCATGGGCCTGCTCTTTTTCCTCGCGGGCTATTACACACCGCCATCCATCGAGCGCAAGGGCGCCGTCCGCTTCCTCGCCGACCGGTCTCTCCGGCTTGGCCTGCCGTTGCTCATCTACGGCTTCCTGATCGGCCCCGCGACGATTGCTCTGGCTCAGTCGGGCGCGGGTCATCCGTTTCCAGATACGCTGCGACATCTGTGGCAAAAAGGCACGTTCGAAAACGGACCGATGTGGTTCGCCGAGGCATTGCTGATTTTCAGCGTGGCGGCGGCGCTGCTGCATATCGTCTTCCCGCGCACCGTGGCGCGCGTTACGAACCGCGTCGCGCGCGTCCCTTCCGACACGACGCTGGCCGCCGCCGCACTGCTCACCGGTATCGCGGCACTGGCATTGCGGTCGCGATGGCCGGTAGGTATCAACGTATGGGGGCTGCAGCTCGGCTACTTCGCGAGCTACGTCGTGTTGTACGCAGCGGGTTGCCGGACGGCGCGCGCGCACTGGATCGAGCATCTGCCGGCACCGCAGGTCCGACGTTGGTCACGCATCGCGCTCATGGCGTTGCCCGTCCTGCCGGTCGCCTACCTGATCGCGAAGCACGTGCCTGCGTGGCACGGCCGTCCGCAGGACGTCATCTACGCATTCTGGGAGCCGCTGGTCGCGTGGGGCGCAATCCTGTTTCTCGTCGATCGTTTTCAACAGCGCTTCGACACATTGACGGGCGCGTGGCGGCCGCTGTCGCGACGCGCGTACGCCATCTACGTCATCCATCCGCCCGTGCTGGTCGCGGTCGCCCTCGCGTGGCGAAACGTACCGGCGTCCCCGTTCCCGAAATTCGCCGTGACCGGTAGCATCGCCTGCGTCGCGTGCTATCTGATTGCCGGCCTCCTGCTTCGCGTGCCGCGGTTCGCGTCGATTCTGTAGACGCATCGGCTCGCGCCGCTCGTTCGTACAGGGTATCAGCGGCTGGCGGCGCGCCGGGCGACGTCATGGACAGCCGCCGCCGTGACCCCGAATACCAGGTGCGCGATCAGCGTGATCGCGCCGCGCACCGCGATGAACCACGGAAAGATCGTCGTGAATCCGTACAGGTTCACGCCGTACAGGAGAAGCCCGAACGCGCCGCCCGCCAACAGCGCGGCCACGCGCGACAGATTGCGGACCAGCCGTGCCAGCACGGCCGCATAGACCAGCGAAAGCGCCGCATGGACGAGCGTCGCCACGCCCATGACCAGCGGATCGAAGCCGCCGGACGCAGCGAGCACGCTTCGCCCCATCACGATCGCGGCCGTGAGGCGCGCGTCGCGCAACAGATTCCGGACGGCGTCATCGCCGGCGATTGCCCAGAGCAGCAGCTCGATGACGGTCGATCCGACCGCCGCGCCGAACGCTGCCCAGAGAATCGGGACCCCACTCGCTCGTTTCAATGATCGCCCTCATGGCGGGCCGGTCGATGCATCGAGCGAACCGCCGTGCAAACCGGTTTACGACGCCCCTTCGCAGTCCGACCAGTATGCAAACGGGTCGCGATGTTTCGGATAGTGCTCGTCGAGCCATTTCAGCAGCGTCGCCCGCGCATTGTCCATGTCGGCCTTCAACGACGACGTCGTCAGCTCGTGCACTTCGACGGACTTTTCCCGATCGACCACGAAGCAGTTCCAGTCGGGACCGTCGAGATCCGGATCGTCGGACGCCTTCGACGACTTGCTCCAGCCGAAACGCTTGCGCGCATCGATGTAGTAGCGCGGATGCACCTTCAGATACGACATCTCGCCGCCCTGCAGGCTGCTCTCGGCGCGCAGCACGTCGCGTTCGTCGACGATCTGCGTGACTTCCGGCAACCGGCGCGAGCGCCATCCGGCAGGCAGCGTCGCCACTGCACGAATGCTGTCGTACGTGCCCCACTCGAGGCCCCACGCTTCGGCCATGCGTTTCATGAACGCGTCGGCGCTCGGATAACCGCGCAGCTGGATGCGGGTCGACAACGTGACTTCCACCCCGCCGCGACCGCCGGATGCGCTCGACACCTCGTCGTCCGTTGCGAACGGATTGCCCGGACGCGGCGATTCGCGCTTCGCGTCCGCAGGCGCCAGGCCGGAAAAAAGTTGATCCAGCGCCGCACGCGCCTTCGACGATTTGTCTGGTCTATTCATCGGTTCCCTTTTGTACAAATTTGAACCCGTACTGCAATGGTTGGTGATTGCCCTGCCATCGGGCAAAGGCTTGATTCCGCTTCACTGCGGCGATCTCGCCGTTTTCCGCGGCTGCATTGTAACGATTTGGCGGCCGCGACCGAACGAACCGGGAGCGTGCTAGTGCTAGTGCCCAAGCGGTCACCTGCGCGAACCGCCGGGTATGCGCTACCCCAGCGCCTTCACCATCCGCTCCATCAACGCGAGGACTTCCGGCCGATTCTCGCCCTTCGCATGCACGAAGTGATAGCTGAGCAGTGAATCGACCTCGTGACGGCTCACGCGCACGAGTGCGCTGCGCTTCAGATACGCATCCGCAAGCGGCGTGCGCGCAAGCGCCACGCCCAGCCCCGCTTCGGCCGCCGCCAGCACGAGGTTGTAATCCTCGAACCGGCGATCCTGTACACGCGGCTTGAACGGAATGCCGAGCGCGTCGAACCACGTGCGCCAGCCGGTCACGTCGGAATCGTGCAGCAACGGCATGTCGAGCAGCGCGGCGTCGCCCGTTGCGCGACGCATCCTGGCCAGTTGCGCGGCGAGCCGCGGATGCGCGACCGGATACAGCCGTTCCGGCATGAACGGACGGGTTTCCAGCCGACGCCAGTTGCCGCGCCCGTAGCGGATCGACAGATCGGCTTCGCCACCGGCGATATCCACGTTGCGGAGCTCGATGCCGAGCTCGATGCGCAACGCGGGCGCTTCGCTCTCGAGCGCGGGCTGCCGCTCCAGCAGCCACAGCTGCGCAAACGCGGGCACCACGCTCATCCGCACCAGCCGCGGCGTACGCGGCGAGCGCCACTGATCGGCCGCGCCGTCGATGATCGCGAACGCCTGCTCGATCCGGCCAACGAAGCGTTGCCCGTCCGGCGTCAGGCGCACGCCGCGCGCATGCCGTTCGAACAGCGCCATCCCGAGCCAGTTTTCCACGGCGGCCACCCGTCGGCTGATCGCGCCGTGCGTGACGCCGGAGACGTCGGCGGCCGCGAGAAACGAACCCTCGCGCGCTACCGTGCAGACCGTCTCCAGGCTCGCGAGCGGCGGCCGCGGGCCCGGCATCGGCGCGGCGACCGACAGCCCGCCGGCGACCTGCCGCGCCCGCGCCGGACCGTCGGCACGCCGCGCGTCCGAGCTGTGAGCCATATTCATATCCGGATGTTGATCTGTGCGCTAGCTTAGCATCTCGCCACGCCGCACCATTGCCGCATGAATACTCTTTCGTCATCGACGTCGCGCGGCGCGCGACAGCCGCTCGTCGCGGCAGCCGCGGTGGCGTTCACGATCGTCTCGTGGGCGTCCGCCTTCCCGTTCATCCGGATCGGCCTGCAGGGCCTCGCGCCGCTGCAGCTCGCGGCGGCGCGCTTCGCGACCGCGGCGGTGCTCGTGATCGCGTGGCTCGCATGGCGGCGGCCGCCGCTGCCGACGAAAGCCGATGCGTGGCGCTTTCTCGCGTGCGGCCTGCTCGGCATCGCACTCTACAACGCGCTGCTCAATACCGGCGAACAGACCGTGTCGGCCGGCGCGGCGAGTTTCATCGTGAACACGCTGCCGATCTTCACCGCGTTGCTGGCCGCCGTGTTTCTGCGCGAGCGCTTCAATCGCTGGGGCTGGCTCGGGTCGCTGGTCAGCCTGGCCGGCATCGCGGTGATCGCGCAAGGGCAGCCCGGCGGCCTCGTCCTCGGCTCCGGAAGCACGCTGATCCTCGGCGCGGCGCTGTGTTCGGCCAGCTATTTCGTGTTGCAGCGGCGGCTGATTCCCGTGTACGGCGCGCTGCCGTGCACCGCGTACACGCTGCTGGCCGGCGCGGTATTGCTCGCGCCCTGGCTGCCCGGCGCGCTCGTGTCGCTCGGCGGCGGGTCGCGCGACACGGCGCTGGCCGTCGTGGTGCTCGGCGTCTTTCCCGCCGCGCTCGGGTACGCGACCTGGACCTTCGCGCTCGGCTACTTCGGCGCGGCGCGCGCGGCCAGCTTTCTCTACCTGACGCCGGCGGTCGCGACGCTGCTGTCGGTGGCGCTGACGGGCGAGCGGCCCGGCATCGCGACGGCGTGCGGCGGCCTGCTGGCGATTGCAGGGGTGATCGTCGTCGCGTTGCGCGGACGGTCGTAGGGTCGAGCTTGCAGTGGATTGCATGGCGATGCTCCGAAAGCACACGCGGGCCGGCCCAACACGCCTCCGTCTTGCCGAACCCGATAAATGGTTCAGCCGGTGCAATCGGCACCCACTCCCGTGGCGTTACCGAACTTGACCGTTAGTTGCATATATACAGCAATCGCGCTTGATGAAGCATGACCTCGAAACCGGATACGCGATTCTCGAGTGACCAAACTGTGCAGACAAATCGACCGAACAGTTCCCGATTGACCGCGCGTCAGTGTCCATGGCTTCGTCGCGGCGACCGGCCGAATAATGGATGCGGCCGTAAGGCCGACGACAGCGAATCGCAACCTGCGGCTCGCCGCAGTGCACGATTTCCGGCATCCGGAGCCTTCGACGGCCGGGCGTCGACCGGTGCCGCGCCGGCCCGCTGCGGGATTCGCCGCAGCGCGCAAAAGCGGCTTCATATATATTCATACGATTGCATGACGTCCAGCGGCAACGCAGGTCTGTCGGCCGGGCGCCATGCAAGTGAAGCCCATGATGGGTATGGAGACTCGTCCGACCGCCCCGGCCCCGCAGCCGGCCAGTCGAGACGTCAATAGAAAGACATTCAATCCGGAGATGGCAGATGGAACGAAGCACTGTCGGCATGCGCTGCAAACCCCTGATCACCGTTGCACTGGCAGCCGCCGCGTTTGCGGCCGCGTCGAGCGCGATGGCCGACCAGGTCGTGAAGATCGGCAGCGTCGAACCGACGACGGGCGGTATCTCGCACCTCGGCAAGGACAATGAG
>NZ_BBSK01000138.1:0-63340 GCF_001319805.1 Burkholderia sp. E168m22 | reverse complement strand
CCCCGACGCGATCATGTACGGCGGCATGGACGCCACCGGCGGCCCGTTCGCGAAACAGGCGAAGCAGCTCGGCCTGCGCGCGAAGATCCTGTCCGGCGACGGCGTGTGCACCGATTCGCTGGCCGAACTGGCCGGCCCGGCGGCCGACAACGTGCTGTGCTCGCAGGCAGGCGCGGCGCTCGAGAAGATGCCGGGCGGTGCGGGCTTCCTCGCGAAGTACCAGAAGCGCTTCAACCAGGGCATCAAGTTCGATGCGCCGTTCGCGTATGACGCGGTCTACATCGTGGTCGACGCGATGAAGCGCGCGAACTCGACCGACCCGGCGAAGATCCTCGCGGCGATGCCGGCGACGAAGTACGACGGCGTGATCGGCACGACGACGTTCGACGCGAAGGGCGACCTGACGCACGGGATCATCTCGATCTACGGCTACAAGGGCGGCAAGAAGACCTTCCTCGACCAGGTGAAGATGTAATCCGACGCGGCGCCGGCACGACGGGAACGCCACCCGTCGGCGCCGGCGCCGCGCGGACAGAATACCGATTCACGGAGACGAAGCATCATGTGTGCAATGGCGTATGCGGAATTCCAACAGGAGTTGAAGAAGGCGCAGTTGACGGCGCGCGAGTTCGCCCGCCTGATCCGGATGAACGAAAGTTCGATCACCAACTATTCGAGCAAGGGCACCGTCCCATCCCACCTCGCGGTCATCGCGAAACTGATCGGTACGCTGGCCGCGCACGAGATCGACTTCCGGCGCGTGATCCGGCAAATGCGGATCGAGCCGAAACGGCCGCGCGGCGTCGGCGTGTTTCCCGCCGCGGAAAAACCGCGCTCGCGGAAAGCGGCGAAAGCCGACGCCTGACCAGCGCCGGCCCAGGTCGACAGCGGCACGGGGATTGCCGCTCGACGCGTGATACTTGATCGACGCCCCCTTACGGCCAGCGCGACCCGCACCGCCCCGGTATCACCCCACCGCCCGCACATGATCGAGCAGCGCCTGCAGCGGATGGCGCACCTGCTTCGACGACAGGCGTTTCACCTGGCTGCGACACGAATACCCGGTCGCCAGCGCCTCGCCCTCCTGCTGCACCCCGTCGACGTGCGCGGCCCACGACTGCGCATAGATCGTCTTCGACGTCGCGAGATTGCGCGCCTCGTGCCCGTACGTGCCCGACATCCCGCAGCACCCGGTCGCCTGAACCTGCAAGCGCAGCCCGCGACGTGCGAACACCTGCGCCCACTGCTTGCCGCTGTCCGGCGCATTGGTCTTCTCGGTGCAGTGCGGCAGCAACCGGTATGAAACCGTCGCCCCGCCCGCACCGGCTTGCGGCAGCGCATCCAGCAACCATTCCTGCGGCAGCGCGACCTTCGGCACGTCGGCGAGCCCGGTCACCTTCAGGTATTCCTGCCGATACGTGAGCGTCATCGCCGGATCGAGGCCGACCAGCGCGACACCCGAGCGCGCCAGTGCGGCCAGTTGCGTCGCGTTGCGGATCGCCGCCTTTTCGAATGCGTGAAGAAAGCCCTGCACGTGTAGCGCCTTGCCGTTCGGCGCGAGCGGCGCGAGCCACACCTGAAAGCCCAGGCGCGCCGCCAGCTCGATCAGCGTCGCCAGTTGCTCGGTATCGAAATAGCGCGTGAACGTGTCCTGCACGATGACGACGCTGCGCGCGCGCTGCGCGTCGCTCAGCGCGGCGAGCGCATGCGGGTCGGCCGGCTTCACGCGCCATGCGCGGATCACGGCCGCGAGATCGAAGCGGCTCAGCAGCGGGCTGTCGACCATGCCGACCTGGCGCTCGAGCAGCGTCCTCACCCAGCCGGCGCCCATCAGCCCGTTGTACACAGCGGGCACGCGCGCCATCCACGGCATCGTGAATTCGAGCGAGCCGATCAGGTAGTCGCGCAACGGCCGCAGGTAACGCTGGTGATACAGCTCGAGAAAGCGCGAGCGAAACTCGGGCACGTTGACCTTGACCGGGCACTGCCCCGCGCACGACTTGCATGCGAGGCACCCGGCCATCGCGTCGTACACCTCGTGCGAGAAATCCGCGTCGCCATCGCGGGCGTTGCGGGCGTTGCGGCTGTTGCGCCAGCGCTCGGCCAGCCCGCGCAGGAACGGCTGCCGCGTGCGCGCCGCCGCGACGACGTCGACGCCGGCCTGCCCTTGCAGACGCAACCATTCGCGCATCAGCGACGCGCGCCCCTTCGGCGACTGCACGCGTTCGCGCGTCGCCTTCCACGACGGACACATCGCGTCGTCCGGATCGAAGTTGTAGCACGCGCCGTTGCCGTTGCAATGCATCGCGGTGCCGTAGCTTTGCCACACGCGCTCGTCGATCTGCCGGTCGTGGTCGCCGCGCGTCGGCACCTCGTCGATCTTCAGCAGCCGCAGCGTAGGGTCCGGCGGCGTCGCGATCTTGCCCGGGTTGAACTGGTTGTGCGGATCGAACGCGGCCTTCAGCTGCTGCAGCGACGGATACAGCTCGCCGAAAAACGCCGGCGCATATTCGGAGCGCACGCCCTTGCCGTGCTCGCCCCATAACAGGCCACCATGGCGCTGCGTGAGCTCGGCCACCGCATCCGACAGGGGCCACACCAGCGCGGCCTGCTTCGGGTCCTTCATGTCGAGCGCCGGGCGCACGTGCAGCACGCCGGCATCGACGTGGCCGAACATCCCGTACTGCAGCCCGTGGCCGTCGAGCAGCGCGCGGAATTCGGCGATGTACGCGGCGAGGTTCTCGGGCGGCACCGCGGTGTCCTCGACGAACGGCTGCGGCCGCGCCTCGCCCTGCACGTTGCCGAGCAGGCCGACCGCGCGCTTGCGCATCGCATACACGCGCTTCACCGCGTCGTCGCCGGCCGCGAGCGTATGGCCGAGACGCTCGACGCTCGTATCGGTGCGCAGATGCTCGACGAACGCACGCACGCGTGCATCGACGTCGCGTTCGTCGTCGCCGCTGAATTCGATCAGGTTGATGCCGAGCGTCGGACGCGCGTCGTCCTGCGGGAAATACTCGGCCACGCTGCTCCACACGAAGTCCTTCATCGCCAGCATCAGTACCTTCGAGTCGACCGTCTCGATCGACAGCGGCGCGAGTTCGAGCAGCGCGCGCGCATCGCGCAGCGCGTCCATGAAGCCCGCGTAGCGCACGTTGACCAGCACCGAATATTTCGGAATCGGCAGCACGTTGAGCTTCGCCTCGACGACGAAGCCGAGCGACCCTTCCGCGCCGCACAACACGCTGTTCAGGTTGAAGCGGCCGTCGGGTTCGCGCAGGTGCGCGAGGTCATAGCCGGTCAGGCAGCGATTGAGCTTCGGAAATTTCGCGTCGATCAGCGCCGCCTTGTCGTCGCTGATGCGTCGCGCGGTGCGATACACCTTGCCGACGCGGTCCTGCCGCGCGCAGCGGCGCGCCAGTTCTTCATCGTCGAGCGCGTCGCTGTGCAGCCGCTCGCCGCCCATCAGCACGAAATCGAGTTCGAGCACGTGATCGCGCGTCTTGCCGTACGTGCAGCTGCCCTGCCCGCTCGCGTCGGTGTTGATCATCCCGCCGACGGTCGCACGGTTCGACGTCGACAGCTCCGGCGCGAAGAACAGCCCGTGCGGCTTCAACGCCGCATTGAGCTGATCCTTGACGACGCCCGCCTCGACGCGCACCCAGCGCGCTTGCGCGTTGATTTCGAGGATCCGGTTCATGTTGCGCGACAGGTCGACGACGATGCCGTCGGTCAGCGACTGCCCGTTGGTGCCGGTGCCGCCGCCGCGCGCGGCCACCGCGACGTCGCGGTGCGCGGGTTCGGCCAGCAGTCGGGCCAGCAGCTGCACGTCATCCGCATGCGCGGGGCAGATCACCGCCTGCGGCAGGCGCTGGTAGATCGAGTTGTCGGTGGCCTGCACGGTCCGGTTCGCGTGGTCCGCACGGATTTCCCCGGCGAAGCCGGCCACCTGCAGCGCGGCGAGAAAATCGCGGTAAACGTTCGCGGACGGGCTGGCGGGACGGGGCAACGGGGCGATCGACATGGGGCAAAGGCGCAATGTGGGTGGAGCCGGCCGGTTCACGCACGCCAAAACATGATTTTTTGGCAAGTTTCCGCACAACCGGGAATTGCAGTATCTTTCGATCTTCCGCCAGAAACAAACGAATTCTTACCCGGCGAAGCTTGCATAAAACTCATGAATTACCGCCGCCTCACCCCGTCGATGTCGCTGCTGCTCGTGTTCGAGGCCGCCGCGCGGCATGAAAGCTACACGCGTGCGGCCGAAGAACTGTCGCTGAGCCAGAGCGCGATCAGCCGGCAGGTGCAGACGCTCGAGGATCAGCTCGGCGTGCCGCTGTTCCGGCGCGAGGGCCGCTCGGTCAAGCTGACCGAAGTCGGCCGCCGCTACTTCGCCGAGCTAAGCGGCGCGCTCGGGCGCATCCGCGGCGCGACGCTGCAGGCGATGTCGCACCAGGCCGGCGCCGGCACGCTGCGGCTGGCCACCCTGCCGACGTTCGGCTCGAAATGGCTGCTGCCGCACCTGCACGGCTTCTACGCCGCGCATCCGGGCGTGACCGTGCACCTTCATTCACGGATCGGCGCGATCGATTTCCTCCACGACGACCTCGACGCGGCGATCACCGTCGGCGCGGGCGACTGGCCGGGCCTGCACGCGCACCGGCTGTACAACGAATTCCTGATCGCGATCGCGCCGCCCGACACGGGCCGCGGCCGCAAGGCCGACGCGCGCACGCCGGCCTGGGCCGCAAGGCAGACGCTGCTGGGCGTGACGAGCAATCAGCAGGCCTGGGCAGAGTGGTTCTCGCACTATCGGCTCGAGCATCGCCAGATGCGGATCGGTCCGAGTTTCGAGCTGACGTCGCACCTGATCCAGGCCGTGCGCGCGGGAATGGGGATCGGGCTGGTGCCGAAGGTGCTGGTGGAGGACGAATTGAGCCGCGGCGAGCTCGTGCCGATCGGCGACGCGATTACCAGCCAGCGCAGCTATTACCTCGTCTACCCGCCGGGCAACGAAACGCTGCCGTCGCTGGTCGCGTTTCGCGAATGGCTGCTGACGTCGTGCTGACGCGCTTGCGGCGACGTGCCGGTCAGGCGCGCCACTCGCCGAGAATCTGCTCGGCAAGGTAGTCGCACGGCGGCCGCGCGGACTGCGCGCTGCGCGCGAGCACGACGTCGAGTTCGCCGAGCGACGGCAGCCCGTGGCTCTCCGACAGCTGCAACAGGTGATCGGGCACGCAGCAGCGCGCGAGCGGCGCGATCGCGAGGCCGGCCTCGACCATGCTGAGCAGCCCGAGGAAACTCGGGCTTTCGTACGACATCCGGAACGGAATCTTCCGCCGGTTCAGCGCCTTGATCGCATGGTCGCGCGCCGTGCTGCCATGCGAGAACAGCGCAACCGGCAGCGGCCGCTCTTCCCACACGTTCCGTTTCGGCGATCCCGTCCAGACGATCGGCTCGAGCCGGATCAGCTCGCCGGACACGCCCTTGACGCGAGTCATGCATGCGAGATCGACCGTGTTGTCCTTCAGCATCGGCACGAGCGCGCTGCTCGGCTGGCCGATCACGCGCACTTCCACACGCGGATGCATCGCGGCGAACTTGCCGAGCACCTGCGGCAGCAGCGACGAGATGTAATCGTCGGGCACGCCGATCGTCACGCGGCCGCGGATCTCCGGACGCACGACCGACGCCCACGCCTCGTCGCGCATCGCGAGCATCCGGCGGCCATAGTCGGCGAGCATCCTGCCGTCGTCGGTCGGCGTCACGTTGCGCGTGTCGCGGATGAACAGCGGCTTGCCGAGCGCGTCTTCCAGCGTCCTGATCTGCATGCTCACCGCCGACGGCGACCGGTGCACGGCCTGCGCACCCTGCGCAAACGATCCGGATTCCGCGACGGCCACCACCATCGCGAGCACATCGAGGTCGAGCTTCTTCATTTTAATTCAGAAAAACTGATCAATCGATTCAGTTTATCCCGTTTTACTGTTCGCCTCCAGCGCCGGACAATGAACGCCGTCAGCACTCATTCGACGCAGGAAGCGGAAAACATGCAAACGTCCGGATCGCTCTACGGGTTTCTCGTCATCGGCGGCATGCTCGCGGTCACGCCGGGGCCGAACATGGTCTACGTGATGTCGCGCTCGATCGCGCAAGGGCGGGCGGCGGGCCTCGTTTCGCTCGCGGGCGTGATGCTCGGCTACCTGTTCTACATGTTCGCCGCGGCGTTCGGCATCACGACGCTGTTCATGAGCGTGCCCTATGCGAGCAGCGTGCTGGGCGCGGTCGGGGCGACCTATCTGCTGTACCTCGCATGGCAGGCGGTGCGGCCCGGCGGCCGCTCGCCGTTCGAGGTGAAGACGCTGCCGAACGAGCAGCCGCTGCGGCTGCTCGCGATGGGCGCGACGACCAGCGTGCTGAACCCGAAGCTCGCGATGCTGTTCGTGTCGCTGTTGCCGCAGTTCATCGACTACGGGCATGGCAGCGTGTTCGGCCAGTCGCTGTTTCTGGGCTCGCTACTGATTGCCGCATTCGCGTCGGCCAACGGGCTGGTGGCGATCTGCTCGGGCAGCCTGGCGAAGTTCCTGCACGGCCGCCCGACGCTGCTGCTCGCGCAGCGCTGGGCAATGGGCGCGGTGCTCGGCGGCCTCGGCGTGGAAATGCTCGTCGAGGCGTCGAAGTCGGCGGGCATCGCGTAAGCATCGTGCCGCCGCGCGCGCCCGCACGATCGCGGGCTGCGCGCTGGCGGCGGGGCGTCACGCGGCAACGGCCTGCCGCTGCGCCTCGAGTTCGCGCACGAGCGGCAGCACGCGCTTGCCGAAGTACTCGACTTCCTCGATGAAATGCAGGAACCCGGCCAGCACGAGATCGACGCCGATCGCCTTCAGCGCGACGATCCGCTCGGCGATCTGCTGCGGCGTGCCGATCAGGTTCGTGCGGAAGCCGTCGTTGTACTGCACGAGATCCTCGAACGTCGATTTCGCCCAGTTGCCCTCGCCTTCGGGCGACGCCTTGCCGGCCTGCTTCACCGCATCGCCGAACGCGTGCACGGCCTCGACGTGCGCATGCCGGATGATGTCGTCGAGCACGGCCTTCGCTTCTTCCTCGGTGTCGCGCGCGATCACGAATGCATTGACGCCGATGCGCACGCGATGGTTGTTCGCCGCCGCCTTCGCGCGAATGTCGTCGATCTGCGCCTTCAGGTTCTCCGGCGTATTGCCGTTCGTGAAATACCAGTCCGACACGCTCGCCGCGTTGTCGCGCGCCGCGCGCGAGCTGCCGCCCTGGAAGATTTCCGGATGCGGCTTCTGCACCGGCTTCGGACTGAGCGTGTAGTCGTTGAAGCGGTAGAAGTCGCCCTTGAACGTGAAGTTGTCCTGGGTCCAGATGCCCTTGAGCGCCTGGATGAATTCCTTCGAGCGCCGATAGCGTTCGTCGTGCTCGAGCCACGGCTCGCCGATCGCGGTGAATTCGCCCTTGAACCAGCCGCTCACGACGTTGATCGCGATGCGTCCGTTCGAGATGTGGTCGATCGTCGCGAGCTGCTTCGCGACCACGGCCGGATGCCACGGCCCCGGCAGGATCGCGGCGAGCACCTTGAGCTTCGTCGTCGCATGCAGCAGCGCCTGGCTGAACGACACCGACTCGTGCTGGTATTCGGCGCCGTAGCCGGCCGTGAAGCGGATCTGGCTCAGTGCGTAGTCGAAGCCGGCCGCCTCGGCCGTGCGCGCGAGCTTCTGGTTGTATTCGAGGCTCCAGTCGGTGCGCTGCTCGATCGTGCTGACGACGAGGCCGCCGCTGACGTTCGGCACCCAGTACGCGAATTTGACGCCATCGGCGGAAGGGTCGGGAAGGCTCATGAAGGTGTCCTGGTCGAAGGGGAAACGAAAAAACGGCCTACGCGGCCGCGGCGGAAAGCACGGGCGCGCGCAGTTGCGGCACCGCGCGATTCACGGCGAGCGCGATGCGCTCGCGCAACGCCGGACTGGCGATCTGGTACTGGTCGAAATCGCTTTCGGACGCATAGACGCCGATCGGCAGCGTGCGCGCCTGGAAGAAGCTGAACAGCGGGCGCAGCTGATGGTCGATCACGAGCGCATGGCGTTCGCTGCCGCCGGTGGCCGCGAGCAGCACCGGCACGTCGACGAGTGCGTCGTGGCGCACGAGGTCGAACAGGTGCTTGAAGAGGCCCGTGTACGACGCGCGATACACCGGGCTCGCGACGACGAGTGCGTCAGCCGTCTCGATCGCGCGGATCAGCGCATCGAGATCAGGCGGTACCTGCGCACGCGTGAGCGCGCCGGCCAGCCGGCTGCCGATCTCGCCGAGTTCGATCAATCGCGTCTCGATCGGCAGCGCGGCGCCGAGCGCCGTGACGATCGCGTCGGTCAGCGCGAGCGTGCGCGACGGCCGCTGCAGGCTGCCCGATATCGCGACGACGTTGAGGGTGTGGCTCATGCAATGCGTTCCCGTGGTGAAGCCGCGCGCAATGCGGCGATACCGGTTCGGGTCAGCAAGGAGCGTGCCATTGGCGCGGTTGCGTGACGGAAATTTCGTCTGCACCGCGAAGTTTCTCGCCATCGCCCGTCAGAAATGGCGCTCGACCAAATGCGCGGCAGTGGCAAGCGTTCCGGTTCGCGCGTCACATCGATATGCCGTCACGCGATGAATCCGGTGCAGCGGGTCTGCTGACGCGCTGCTGATCAGGCAGCAGCGCGTCACGCACGATAGCGCTGAATTCGATGCTGCGACGTCACTGCCCCGTCGCTCTTCCGCGCCATTGCGGGTTCCGCAGCAATCGCGCTTTGGTTATCAGAAATCGATGCTTTTCGCGCGCGGCGAAACGTTCAACACTTTGCTGATCACGCAGCAGCCGACCCGCATTGCCCGGCCATCCAACGGTTCATCGCCATGACTTCCATTTCCGCATCGCCGCGCCCGCTCAATCTTCGTGTCGTTACCGCTTCCCGCGACCCCGCAGGCCTTCAAGCCGCGGCGCCCGTGCGCACGCTGCCCGAACGCCACGCGCAGGCCCGCGCCCAGGCGCAGGTGTTCGCCGATCCGCGTTCGCTCGCGCTGCTCGAACAGGTTCGCCGCGTCGCGCCGAGCGACGCGAACGTGCTGATCGTCGGCGAAACGGGCACCGGCAAGGAATTGATCGCGCGCCACGTGCATGAGCTCGGCGCCCGTCGCGACGGGCCGTTCGTCGCGGTGAACTGCGGCGCGTTCTCCGAAACGCTCGTCGACAGCGAACTGTTCGGCCACGAGAAAGGCGCGTTTACCGGCGCATTCAGCGCGAAGCCCGGCTGGTTCGAAGCCGCGCACGGCGGCACGCTGTTTCTCGATGAAATCGGCGACCTGCCGCTCGCGATGCAGGTCAAGCTGCTGCGCGTGCTGCAGGAGCGCGAGGTCGTGCGGCTCGGTTCGCGCACCGGGATTCCGGTCGACGTACGGGTGGTCGCGGCGACCAACGTCGACTTGCAGCAGGCGGTCGCGGCCGGGAAGTTTCGTGGCGACCTGTTCTACCGGCTCAATGTCGTGCAGCTCGCGGTCCCGCCGTTGCGCGACCGCCCGGGCGACATCCTGCCGCTCGCGCGCCACTTCTTCGACATTTACCGCGACCGGCTCGGCGGCGGCCCGCGCCGCATCGATCCACGCGCCGAGCGACGGCTCCAGGCGCACGGCTGGCCCGGCAATATCCGCGAACTGGAGAACGTGATCCATCATGCGCTGCTCGTGAGCCGTCACGACGTGCTGCAGGACACCGACCTGCACATCGCGCCGCCGTGTGTGCCGGCCGTGGCCGCGCAGGCAACCGATTCGTCCGCCGATGCACAGGCGGCGCTCGAGCATGCGCTGCGCGACCTGTTCGACGACGGGCACGGCAACCTGTTCGAACACATCGAGGACACCGTGATGCGTGTCGCGTTCGAATTCAGCCACCGCAACCAGATCCGCACCGCGCAGTTGCTCGGCATCAGCCGCAACGTGCTGCGCGCCCGGCTGATCCGCGCGAAGGCAATCACCGCGCTGAAATAGCGGCACCCGGCACGCACCGCCGTTCCGCCCCGGCGCCATCGCGCCATCGCAGCGCGATCCGTGCCGCAACGTCCGAACCTGATGTATCTTGGCGCGAAGCGTACGCTTCGTTGTCCACCCCGCATCCGGTCGCCCGTTACGCGGCCATCCGCGACCGCCAACGACGCACGCACGATCCTCCGCAACACGAAAGCCGTCCGGCGCCCGTGCGCGCCCGGCCGAGCCCTGTTCACCCGTCCGGAATCCGTCGCCATGAAAAAGCTTGTGAACCGCCCGTCCGACGTCGTGCGAGAAATGCTGGAAGGCATCGCACGGCAATCGCCGCATCTCGCGATCCTCGGCGACGAGCACGTGCTCGTCCGCCAGCCGCTGCCGGAGCCGTCGCAGCGGCCGGTCGCGATCCTGTCAGGCGGCGGCAGCGGCCACGAGCCCGCGCATGGCGGCTACGTCGGCGAAGGGATGCTGAGTGCGGCCGTGTGCGGCGAAGTGTTCACGTCGCCGTCGACCGACGCCGTGCTCGCCGCGATCCGCGCGAGCGCCGGCCCGAACGGCGCGCTGCTGATCGTGAAGAACTACACCGGCGACCGGCTCAATTTCGGACTCGCCGCCGAACTGGCGCGCGCGGAAGGCATTCCGGTCGAAACCGTCATCGTCGCCGACGACGTGTCGCTGCGCGGCCGCGTCGAACGCGGCCAGCGGCGCGGAATCGCCGGCACGGTGCTGATCCACAAGCTCGCGGGCGCCGCCGCCGCGCGCGGGCTGCCGCTTGCCCGCGTCGCGAGCATCGCGCGCGACGCGGCGGCCGAGCTCGGCACGATGGGCGTCGCGCTCGACGGCTGCACGATCCCGGGCGCCGACAAATCGGGCTTCAGCCTCGCCGATCACGAGATCGAACTGGGCCTCGGCATCCACGGCGAGAAAGGCGTCGAGCGCCGCGCGCCGCTGCCGGCCGATGCGCTGGCCGACACGCTGCTGTCGAGCATCGTCGCCGATCTCGTGCTCGACCGCGACGAACGCGTCGCGCTGTTCGTCAACGGCCTCGGCGCGACGCCGGACATGGAGCTCGCGATCGTGCTGCGCGCCGCGTTCGACAACCTGAGCCGGCGCGGCATCGTCGTCGCGCGCGCATGGGCCGGCACGTTCCTGTCCGCGCTGAACATGCCGGGCTGCTCGATCTCGGTGCTGCGGCTGAACGACGAACGCGCGGCGCTGCTCGACGCGCCGACGCAGGCGCGCGCCTGGCCGGGCGGCGGCCTCGTGAACACGCGGATTCGCATGGCCGCGGCCGTGTCGCAAGATGCATCGCCGCCGCCGCTCGATGCGGCCGGCCGCGCATGGGCCGCGCGCCTGCAACCGGCGCTGCACGCGGTGGCGCAGACGCTGATCGACCACGAGCAGACGCTGACGGATCTCGACGCGGCAGCCGGCGACGGCGATCTCGGCGCGAGCATGCGGCGTGCCGCGCAGGCGATCCTCGAATTGCCCGACACCGCGTACGGCACGCCGGCCGGTGCGCTCGCGGCGCTCGGCGCCGCATTGCGCCGCGCGATCGCCGGCAGCTCCGGGCCGTTCTATGCGACCGCGCTGCTGCGCGCGTCGCGCCGGCTGGCCGATGGCGCCGATAGCGCCGAGCCGTCACCGCGCGACTGGGCCGCGGCGTTCCGCGCGGCGGTGGATGCGATCAGCGAACTCGGTGGCGCTCAGGCGGGCGACCGGACGATGCTCGATGCGCTGGTGCCGGCCGTCGACGCATTCGGCCGCGCGCTCGACGGCGATCGCGATCCCGCAAGTGCATGGGCGGCGGCCGTCGAAGCGGCGGAACGAGGCGCGGAGGAAACGACGCGCATGACGCCGCGCGCGGGACGGGCCAGCTATCTCGGCGAGCGCGCGATCGGCACGCCGGACGGCGGCGCGGTGGCCGTGTCGTACTGGCTGCGCGCGCTGCTGCCGCACGTGCGGTAACGGGCGCGCGCAGCCGCGCTCAGACGCCTTCGACCAGCACCGCGCGATAGCGCGCGCCCTTGAACCGGTGCTGGACGACCGCCTGGTATTCGGGGCCGCGATACCACGCGTGCGCGGCCTCCTTCGACGGGAACTCGACGATCACGACACCTTCCGGGCCTTCACCCTCGAGGATTTCCTGCGGCCCATAGGCGGCAAGCACCTTCACCGGATGACCGGCAAGGGTCGCGCCGACCTGGCTCGCGTAGATGTCGAGCTCATGCTGGTCCTGCGTGCTTTCCCGCGTAAAGACGATGTAGGTCGCCACGATATGCGCTCCTGATCAAGGGTGAAAAAAGGGACGCCACGCGCGGCACGGTCCGAGGAATCCGGCGTGGCAGCGCGCAGCTTACCGCCGTTCGCCAGCCGGCGCCGCGACGAGCCGGCCACACCTCCGCGTGCCGCCCCGCCCCGGCGCGGGAAAACCCCGATTCCCACATCGTCCTATGACATCCGGCATCGCAAATTGGCGGGATTACTTTGATCCTCGTCGGCGCCCGCCCGGGCGCATGCTGATAGCGAGGACCCCTCATGCGATACGTGCCATCGTGGACTTCCGTTTCCGCCGCGTCGTCGATTCCCGACGACGCGACCACCCAGCGCGGCGACGAGCCGCACAGCCTGCCGCGGGTCGCGATCGCGGCCGCCGCCCTCGGCAATGCAACCGAATGGTTCGATTACGGTATTTACGCGTACGGTCTCGCGTACATTTCCGCCGCGCTGTTTCCCGGCAACACCGCCAGCGCGACGCTGTTCGCCCTCGGCACGTTCGCGATCTCGTTCCTGATCCGCCCGCTCGGCGGCCTGTTCTGGGGGCCGCTCGGCGACCGGCTCGGCCGCAAGCGCGTGCTCGGGCTGACGGTCCTGACGATGTCGGGCGCCACGTTGCTCGTCGGCGTGCTGCCGAGCTATGCGACGGCCGGCTGGCTCGCGCCGGCCGCGCTGATCGTGCTGCGCATGGTGCAAGGTTTCTCGACCGGCGGCGAATACGGCGGTGCGGCGACCTTCATCGCCGAATACGCACCCGATTCGCGGCGCGGCCTGTGCGGCAGCTTCCTCGAATTCGCGACGCTCGCCGGCTTCTCGCTCGGCGCGTTCCTGATGCTCGGCTTCGCGCTGCTGCTCGGCGATTCGGCGATGCATGCGTGGGGCTGGCGCCTGCCGTTCCTCGTCGCGGCGCCGCTCGGCCTGATCGGCTTCTACCTGCGCTCGCGCCTCGAGGAAACGCCGGTGTTCCGCGAGCTGGAGGAACAGGCACACCGCCGCGAGAAAAGTGCCACCGCCGCGCTGCCGATCCGGCTGCTGCTGGTGCGCTATGCGAAGCCGCTGCTGCTGCTCGGCGGGCTGGTCGTCGCGCTGAACGTCGTCAACTACGTGCTGCTCGCGTACATGCCGACCTACATGCACAAGGAACTCGGCGTGAGCGAGAACATGTCGCTGCTGATTCCGCTGATCGGCATGCTCGCGATGATGGTGCTGCTGCCGTTCGCCGGCTGGCTGTCGGACCGCGTCGGCCGCAAGACGATGTGGTGGTTCTCGCTCGTCGGGCTGTTCGTCGCGGCCGTGCCGATGTTCACGCTGATGACGCACGGTCCGCTCGGCGCCTTCATCGGCTTCGCGGTGCTCGGCGTGCTCTACGTGCCGCAGCTCGCCACCATTTCCGCGATGTTCCCGGCGATGTTCCCGACCCACGTCCGCTATGCGGGCATGGCGATCGCATACAACGTGTCGACGTCGCTGTTCGGCGGCACCGCGCCGATCGTCAACGACTGGCTGATCGGCAAGACCGGCAACGCGCTGATTCCCGCGTACTACATGATGGCTGCCTGCGCGGTCGGGCTGATCGCGCTGCTGGCGGTGATCGAGACGCGCGGGTGTTCGCTGCGCGGGGAAGCCGTGCCGGGACAACCGGGTTGACGCATTCGCGAAGGATCGCCTCCGGCTTCCCATAAGCGACAACCTTCATCGCCCGCCTTCCGGAAACGGAGGCGGGCGATGTTCGTTTCGGGAGGGGTCGACGGTCGTTGCGGCTCCCATGCGCTCCGGCCAGAAGCAGTCACTCGCCGTCGACGGAATTGACGGCCGTTGGCTCCCCGAATCTGGCAGGAATGCGAAGCATTTGGCCACTATTGGTTTTCGCGTCGGCCGTATCTTCAAGCCGCCGGGATCGCGGTTTCGGCTCGGCCAGATGTGCCGGTCCGAGGTTCGCGAGTGCGTGCACCTGAATCGATGCGGCTTGACCGTTGGGGGGCGTCGGCGCCGAATGACTGTCCGACGACCACGCGCGAGAGGCCAATCCAGAGTCTCCGGCGCAGACCTTATTCGGTCGAATCGAAATCCTCTTCTCTCGCATTCAGGATTCCGCTCAGCGTGAGCAGACCCGCGTCGAGCTGGTCCATCGTGGGTGCGGCAAGCGCAAGCCTGACGGCGTTCGGCGCATGGCCGGGCGCGGCTGCAAAGGTGGTCGAGGGCGTCAACGCGATGTCTCGCCGGGCTGCCGCTGCGACCAACGCCTGCGAGCGCCAATGGGCCGGCAGCGTCAACCACAGATGAAAGCATTTGCCGTTCGTCTGAATGTCGAAATCCGACAGACGGTCGGCGGCCAGCTTCTGACGGGCCACCGCATCGATGCGTTTCAGTCGGGCGAGTTCGGCAACCGTACCGTCGCTCATCAATCGCTGCGCGGCGGCAAATGCAAATCCCGATGCCGTCCATCCCCCCGAGCGCACCGACGCCATCACGGTTTCACGCAACCGATGCGGCGACACGATGAATCCGAGCGTCAACCCCGGCGCCACCTTCTTCGACAGGCTGTCGATCACGATGCAATTGTCCGGTGAGAGGGCGGCAAGCGGCGGTTGGTCGTCGAGGAAGCCGTACACGTTGTCCTCGATGACAGGAATGCCGAGCTTTTCCACGACGCGCAACAGATCTTCCCGTCGCGCGGCATTCATCGTCATGCCCAACGGATTCTGGATGGCAGGCTGAATGTAGATCGCCGAAAGATTCGCATCCCGGTGCGCCTTGAGTACGGCGTCGGGGCGCACGCCGCCTTCGTCCATCGCGAGCGGGACCAGCGTGATACCGAGGCGAGCCGCGATGCCCTTGATGAACGGGTAGGTCAAGGTTTCGACGCCGCAGCGGCCGCCCGTCGGAACAATGGCGCCAACCGCGGCGGCAATGCTCTGTCGTCCGTTCCCCGTGAAGACCAGCTGCTCGGGAGAAGGCGCCCAACCATTGCCCGCCAGACATGCGGCGGAGACGTTCCTGAGAGCGGGCGTCCCACTGCTGGTTGCCTGACCCAGGGCGCTCGCGAGCTCCGCAACGCTTTCGAGCCCGCTCAGGCTTCTCGCGATGAGTGTCGTTTGGTCGGGAAGTATCGGGTAATTGAACTCCAGATCGATCCGAACATCACGCGGCTCACCCGGCGCCGCTGCGCCGCGCCTTGCGTCGCCCGAAACGAACGTTCCCCGCCCGACCTCGCCGACGACGAGCCCTCGCCGCAACAACTCTGCATAGACCCTGCTGGCCGTCGACACGGCGATCTTTCGCTGGTCCGCGAAATTGCGCTGTGGCGGAAGCCGGTCGCCCGGCCTGAGCGTTCCGTCAGCAATGTCTGCGGCGATCGTGTCGGCCAACTTCAGGTATTCGGACTTTGACATTCAATGCACCGAGTTCAATATATATTGCACCGAGATCAATGTTTTGATTGTACCGAGTTTGACGCCGGTGCATTCTGTCTTCATCGCCCGATTGTATCGGGATTACCCAGCTTCCACGGCCAATATGCATGCGCCTCGTTTCGACGAAATCCACGCAGCGCCGAATTGTCCTCGGAGCATTCATGGAGACGCAATATGCCTTTCACCGCTTCGATGACCGCCCACCCTGTGTCTGCGAGAAGGACGACGGGGCCTTCACGCCTGTTGGGCGTGTGTGACGTCGACCGCGCGAGGTCATCGTGATGATTTCGTCGACCGGAATGGATCTGCAACTGACCCTCATCACGATACTGATCGCCTTCGCGGGTGTGTTCCTGATCTCGTTCATGAAAGGGGCCTTCGGCGGCGGCTTTTCGATCGTCGGCATTCCGTTGCTGTCGTTGGTGATAGATCCGGTGACCGCGGGCGGAATGCTCGCACCGCTGTTCATCGCAATGGATCTGTTCGCACTGCGCTACTGGAAACCTTCGACATGGTCGAAGCCGGACCTGATGCTGCTTTTGCCGGGACTCGTGACGGGCATCGGCGTCGGCTATCTGACCTTCCGACTCCTCGACCACCGCGCGATCGCGATCGTGATGGCGGCGATCACGCTGATCTTCGTCGGACTGTGGTGGGTCGGAGGCGCAGCGTTGACGATCCGTCCGCGTTCCACGCCGAAGGCGATCACAGCGGGCCTTGCCTCCGGCGTCACCACGATGGTCGCGCATTCGGGCGGCCCGCCTCTTGCCATGTATCTGCTGCCGCTCGGCCTCGGCAAGGAAGTCTATGCGGGGACGACAAGCATGTTCTTTACCGTGGGTAACGCGACCAAGGCAGTGCCATGGCTGCTGCTGGCCAGGCCGACGGGCAATGTCTGGGTCGTGACGGGGGTCTGCCTGTGTGCCATTCCCGCTGGGGTCGTCGCCGGTTGGCGGCTTCACGCGAAACTGGATCAACGCCAGGTTTATCGAGCCTGCTACGGGCTGCTGGTGATAGCCGCGGTGAAACTGCTTTGGGATGGCGTGACGGGGTATCTCGCGTAAGCGTGGCTCCCGCGTACTACATGATGGCTGCCTGCGCGGTCGGGCTGATCGCGCTGCTGGCGGTGATCGAGACGCGCGGGTGTTCGCTGCGCGGGGAAACGCTTCCCGGTCAGCCGGGTTGACCCGCGCGCCGGCGGTTCCCGGCATCCCATAAACGGCATCCATTGCATCGCCCGCCTTCCGGCAACGGACGGCGGGCGATGTGCATTTCGGGCGGCGAAGGCCGCTGCCGGATTGTTGCCGTCCGGACAACACGATGTGCACCCCTGCGGCGCTGTTGGCGTGTGTAGGCCGTCACTACAATCGCTGACACGCTCGATCGGAATCCGGGCGCACCGAAGCGCGACCTTCACGATCGCGCTCGCGAACCGCCCTGCGCCGCGCAGTGCGGACTACCTCACTCGAAGAACAGGATTACTGAACATGAACGCACCCATCCGCAACGTCCAGCCGGTCATCGTCGCCCTGGGCAACGAAGGTTCAGGCGAGCTCGTTCCGTCCCGCTACGCCGTGCGCATCGGCGATGTCGATGTCGTGCTGATCAGCGACGGCGTACTGCCGCTGCCGACTTCCACCATGTCCACCAATGTGAGCGAAGCGGACCGCAACGCCTGGTTCGACGGCCGTTTCCTGCAACGCGACATGTTCGACTGGGCGCTCAACATCGCGCTCGTGCGCAGCGCCGATCACCTGATCCTGATCGACTCGGGCGTGGGCGACGGTTTCGAATACTTCACGCGCGCCGGGCGCTCGGTGATGCGCGTGGAATCGGCCGGCATCGACCTGGCCGCGATCACCGATATCGTGATCACGCACATGCACATGGATCACGTCGGCGGGCTGAACGTCGACGGCGTCAAGGCGAAGCTGCGCCCCGACGTACGCATTCACGTATCGGCAGCGGAAGTGGCGTTCTGGAAGAATCCGGACTTCAGCAAGACGGTGATGCCGGAAACCGTTCCGCCCGCGCTGCGCAAGGCGGCGGCGAGGTTCGTCGAACTGTATGGCGAAAACATCGTGCAATTCGACCGCACCGTGGAAGTCGCCACGGGCGTGTCGGCGCGCGTGACGGGCGGGCATACGCCGGGGCACTGCGTGGTCGACATCGCATCGAACGGGGAAAAGCTGACGTTCGCGGGCGACGCGATCTTCGAGGTCAACTTCGACAATCCCGACTGGCAAAACGGCTTCGAACACGACCCCGCCGCCGCGGTCGACGTGCGTCTCGCGCTGTTCAACGAAGCCGCCGACACCGGTGCGCTGCTGGCCGCGGCGCATGTCGCGTTCCCGTCCATCGGGCATGTTGCACGGAACGGCGACGGCTTCCGTTTCGTTCCGGTCGTGTGGGATTACTGAGTGACGATCGGTAGCCGACGCGCACCGCACACCACGCATTGACGTTTTCCTGAACCGTACCGGCAAGAAAAAACGCCGCCGCACTTGCATGCGGCGGCATCACCTCACGCGTCGAAACGCGCATCAGGACCGCTCGAATATCACGCGACAGCCGAAATATTCCGCTCGGCGACCTCGTCCACCGCCTTCTTCACGATCCCGACGATCTCGTCGGCTTCCTCGCGCGTCATCACGAGCGGCGGTGCAAAGCCGAGAATGTCGCCGTGCGGCATCGCCCGCGCGATCACGCCGCGCTGCAGCGCGGCAGCCGACACTTGCGCACCGATCTTCAGCGAGGGATCGAACGGCACGCGCGCATCCTTGTCGGCCATGAATTCGAGCGCGGCCAGCATCCCCACGCTGCGCACCTCGCCAACGAGCGGATGCGCGTCGAATGCGTCGCGCAGCTTCGCGCCGAAATACTTGCCCACTTCCTCAGCATTGCCGACCAGGTTCTCGCGCTCCAGAATCGCGAGGTTCGCGAGCGCGGCGGCCGCGCACACCGGATGGCCCGAATACGTCCAGCCGTGCCCCATCGGCCCGTGTTCCTGCGAGCCGCGCGCGATCACGTCCCACACCTTCTCGCCGACGATCACGCCCGACAGCGGCGCATACGCACTCGTCAACCCTTTCGCGACGGTAATCAGGTCGGGCTCGATCCCGAAGTGCTGCGCACCCATCTTCGAACCGAGCCGCCCGAACCCGCACACGACTTCATCGGAGATCAGCAGGATGTCGTGCTTGCGCAGCACGGCCTGGATCGCGGGCCAGTAGCCGGCCGGCGGCTCGATGATCCCGCCGGTGCCCATCACCGGCTCCGCGATGAACGCGGCGACCGTGTCGGCGCCCTCGCGCGCGATCAGCTTCTCGAGTTCGTCGACGCAGTACGCGACGAACTGCGCCTCGCTCATGCCCGCAGGCGCCTTGCGATACCAGTGCGGACACACCGTATGCTTCACGCGGTCGATCGGCAGGTCGAAATGCTGGTGGAAGCTCGGTAGGCCCGTGAGGCTGCCCGTCACGATGCCCGAGCCGTGATAGCCGCGTTCGCGCGAAATGATCTTCTTCTTGTTCGGGCGGCCGAGCACGTTGTTGTAGTACCAGACGATCTTGACCTGTGTCTCGTTCGCGTCGGAACCCGACATCCCGTAATAGACCTTCTTCATCCCCGCCGGCGACCAGTCGATGATGCGCGACGACAGCTCGATGATCGCGTCCGACGAATGGCCGACATACGTGTGGTAGTACGCGAGCTGCTTCGCCTGCTCGTACATCGCGTCGGCCACTTCGGTGCGGCCGTAGCCGATGTTCACGCAATAGAGCCCGGCAAACGCGTCGATATAACGCTTGCCCTGGTGATCCTCGATGCGGATGCCTTCGCCGCCGCGCACGATCTTGCCCGGCAGCGCGCCGGTCTCGTGGTCGTACGCGTGCGTCGACGGGTGCATGAAGTGGGCGCGGTCCTCGCGCAGCAGTGCGTCGATCGATTGTTGCATGGTGTGCTCCTTTGAATGGGTCAGGCCGTCGCCGCGACAGGCAGGCCGAGATTGCCGAGGCAGAAGTACTTGGTTTCGGTGAACGGCTCGAAGCCTTCGGCGCCGCCTTCGCGCCCGAGGCCCGACGCCTTCATTCCGCCGAACGGGATCGGCGCACCGGTGAATTTCACGCCGTTGACCGACACCATCGCGAAATCGAGCCGCCGCACCAGTTGGAAGATCGTGTCGATGCGCGTGGCGCACACGTAGGCGGCGAGGCCGTACTCGGTGTCGTTGGCCGTTTCGACCGCTTCGTCGAGCGTGTCGAACGCACTGACGGCCGAGATCGGCGCGAAGTTTTCCTCGTCGACCACGCGCATGCCGGGCGCGGCATCCGCGATCACGGTCGGTTCGTAGAACCAGCCGCCGAGCGCATGCGGCCGGCCGCCCGCGACGATGCGCGCGCCGCGTGCCCGCGCGTCCTCGACGCGCGCCACGGTCGCGTCGAACGCGGCCTGATGCATCAGCGGCCCGACGTCCACGCCCTGCTCGAACGCCGGCCCCGTCTTCAGCGCGCGCACCGCGTGCGCATACCGTTCGACGAACGCGTCGTACAGCGGGCGCGCGACGAGCATCCGGTTCGCCGCGCAGCAGTCCTGGCCGGAGGTCTGGAACTTCGCGCCGACGGCAATCCGCACGGCCTGATCGAGATCCGCATCCTCGGTCACGATGAACGGCGCATTGCCGCCCAGTTCGAGCGCGACCTTGCGGATGCCCGCCTTCGCGGCGGTTTCGGTCACGAGCCGCCCGACGCGCGTCGAGCCGGTGAAGCTCACCGCACGCACGCGCGCATCGCCGACCAGCGTTTCCATCGCCATCTGCGGCTCGCCGAGCACCACGTTGAACACGCCGGCCGGGAAGCCGGCCTCGTCGGCGAGCTGCGCGAGTGCGAGCGCGGAGAACGGTGTTTCGTGCGCAGGCTTCACGACCACCGCGCAACCGACCGCGATCGCGGCCGCCGCCTTGCGCGTGATCATCGCGGCCGGGAAATTCCACGGCGTGATCAGCGCCGCGACGCCGACCGGCTCCATCACGGTGCCGAGATGCGCGCCATCGATGTGGGTCGGGATCGTGCGCCCGGCGACGCGCTTCGCCTCGTTCGCGAACCATTCGACGAAGCTCGCCGCATAGCGGATCTCGCCGCGCGCTTCGGCCAGCGGCTTGCCCTGTTCGAGCGACAGCAGCGCGGCCAGATCGTCGACGTGACGCAGGATCAGTGCATGCCAGCGCAGCAATGCGGCGCTGCGCACGGCTTGCGGCGTCCAGCGCCAGGTGTCGTACGCGCGCTGCGCGGCGTCGATGGCCGCGACGATCTGCGCGCGTTCGAGCATCGGCACGTGGCCGATCACGGCCTGGTCGGCGGGGTTCACGACGGCGACCGTCGCGGCACTGTCGCTGTGAATCCAGCGACCGTCGACGTAGCAGGTCGACTTGAACAGAACGGGGTGTCCGGGCAGCATGCTGCGTCTCCTCGTTGGTGGGCACGAACTTCATTGTGTCGCGCCCTCGCATGCGGAAATTTCGGTTTGCACGGCTCGAAATGCCGGTTTTTTCCGTATTGCCGCGCACCGGCGCGAACTTTTACAGCCAGTCCGGCGCACCGCCGGATGCGCACTTCACGACCTTCGTCACGATGTACGTGAAGTAGCGCTCGATGCCGAGGTCTTCCATCAGCAACGCATCGATGAAGCGCTGGTAATGGTCGATGTCGCGCGCGACCACGTGCAGCACGTAATCGACGCCGCCGCCCGTCGCATAGCACTGCGCGACCTCGGATGCTGCGGCCACGCGATCCTCGAAGCGCCGCATGTCGGGCGCGGTGTGCCGCGACAGCGTCACCTCGACGACGATGCGGCTGCCGGAGAACGTGCCGATCCAGTCGACGTCCGCGCGATAGCCACGGATCACACCGCTTTCCTCGAGCTTGCGCACGCGCTCCCATGCCGGCGAAATCGACAGGTTCACGGCTTCCGCGAGCTTCGACTTCGTGATGCGCCCGTCGCGCTCGAGCAGGCGCAGGATCGCGAGGTCGTATCGATCGAGCTTGATCACGTCGTGCGCGTCCTCATACGGCCACCGGAATGTTGCGCTCGACGATGTCGGCGACCACCGCGATCGTGTCGCCCGGCTGCACGATGCCCGGGAAGTGCCGGGCCGCGAGCAGCCCGCGCCGCCGTGCGACGTATTCGATCGGCGTGACACCCGTGCGATCGATGTCGTGCACGCGCGCGAGCACGTCGCCGGCGTCGACCTCGCTGCCCAGATCGCGGCACATCTCGAGCAGCCCGCGATGCTCGCTCGTCGTGAAGCACGAGCCGTCCGGCATGTCGAGCAGCGTCGTCGTGCTGCGAGGGGCATTGCCGTCGATGACGTCCTTCGCGATCACGCCCGCATGCGCGAGAAATCCATACACGCCGCGCTCGGCGATCGCGACGCTCGCCGCCGTCGACGTGCCGCCACCGCCCAGCTCGGTCGACACGAATACCTTGCCGGCTTCCTCGGCCGCGCTGTCGTAGAGGCCGACGCTGTCGAGTTCCAGCATGCGCATCGAATACGGCGCGCCGAACGCGCGCATTGCACGCTCGCAGCGTGCTTCTTGATCGCGGTTCTCCAGCACATGAATCGCCGCGAACGGCACGAAGTCGAGCGTGCGGCCGCCCGCGTGAATGTCGAGCACGTGCGTCGCGAGCGGCAGCAAATGGCGCTGGAAGTAGTCGGCGATCTTCTCGGTCACGGTGCCGTCCGGGCGGCCCGGGAAGCTGCGGTTCAGGTTGCCGGCATCGATCGGCGACGTGCGGCAACCGGCGCGGAACGCCGGGTAGTTCATGAACGGCACGACGATCACGCGGCCGGTCACGTCGGCCGCCTTCAGCGAACCGGCGAGCTTCGACAGCGCGACCGGCCCTTCGTATTCGTCGCCGTGATTGCCGCCGGTCAGCAACACCGTCGGCCCGTCGCCGCGCTTCACGACGGTCACCGGAATCATGATCGCGCCCCACGCGGAATCGTCGCGCGAGTAAGGCAGCTTCAGGAAGCCGTGCTGTTCGCCGTCCGCGTCGAAATCGACGGTCGGCGTAATCGGGGAAGCACGCATCGCCCTACTCCTTCACGAACAGCTTGCGCGGCACGTTGCAGAACGTCTCGACGCCGGTCTCGGTGATCAGGATGCTCTCCGTGATCTCCAGCCCCCAGTCGTCGAGCCACAGCCCCGGCATGAAATGGAACGTCATGCCGGGTTCGAGCACCGTCCGGTCGCCCGGACGCAGGCTCATCGTGCGCTCGCCCCAGTCGGGCGGATAGCTCGCGCCGATCGGATAGCCGCAGCGGCTGTCCTTGTCGATACCGGCGCGGCGCAGCACCGCGAAGAACGCGTTCGCGATGTCCTCGCACACGTTGCCGGGTTTCGCGGCCGCGAGCCCGGCCTCGATGCCCTCGACCACCGCGCGCTCGCCTTCGATGAAATGCGCGGGCGGCTTGCCGAGATAGACGGTGCGCGACAGAGGGCAGTGATAGCGGCAGTAGCAGCCGGCGATCTCGAAGAACGTGCCCGCGCCGCGCGCGAACGTCGAGTCGTCCCAGGTCAGGTGCGGTGCGGCCGCGTCGGCGCCGGTCGGCAACAGCGGCACGATCGCCGGATAGTCGCCGCCGAATCCGTCCGCGCCGCCGATCCCGGTCGCATAGATCTGCGCGACCAGGTCGCTCTTCTTCATGCCCGGCTCGATCGTCTCGACGATATGCGCATGCATCCGCTCGACGATGCGCGCGGCCACGCGCATGTATTCGATCTCGCGCGGCGACTTCACCGCGCGCTGCCAGTTGACGAGCGCGGTCGCGTCGACCCAGCGCGCGACCGGCAGATGCTGCTGCAGCGACGCGTACGCCGCCGCGCTGAAGTAGTAGTTGTCGAGCTCGACGCCGATGCGCAGCGTGCTCCAGCCGCGCGCCGCGATTACCTCGGTCGACAGGTAATCCATTGGGTGGCGTACGCTCGACTGCACGTAATGGTCGGGATAGCCGACGATGTTCTCGTGCGCCATGAACGCGGTGCGCTTCGCGCCGTTCGCGTCCTGGTTGCGGCCGAACCACACGGGTTCGCCGTCCAGCGCGAGCAGCACGCACTGGTGCACGTAGAACGACCAGCCGTCATAGCCGGTCAGCCAGCCCATGTTGGTCGGGTCGGTGACGATCAGCAGGTCGATGCCGGCCCGCTCCATCGCCGCGCGCGTCTTCGCGATGCGCGCGGCATATTCGCTGCGCGCGAACGCGAGACGCGGCGCGGCTGTCTGGGTTTCGATGACTGCGGACATCTGTCTCCTCTCAAGTCGTGAGGTCGTTGTGGAAAATCGTGCCCACTTCCGCCGCGCGGGCGCGCTGCAGCGCGAGCACGGCAATCGCGGTGTCCTGCGCGCCGGTGCCGGTCAGGTCGCAGATCGTGATGTCGTCGCGATGCGTGCGGCCGTCGCGGCGGCCGGCGATCACTTCGCCGAGTTCGGGAAACACGGCGTCGGCTGCAACGGCCCCGGCCGCGATCGCATGCGCGAGTTCGCCGGCCACGCGGGTCTGCTGCAGCCGGTCGCAGAAATACCGTGCGGCGCCGAACACCGACGGCGCGAGTTCGGTCTTGTAATCGGCGTCCGAGCCCATCGCCGTCACGTGCAGCCCGGGATGCAGGTCTTCCGCGTGCACGAGCGGCGCGCGGCTCGGCGTAGTCGTCACCGCGATGTCCGCGTCGGCCAGCGCCGCGTGCACCGAGCGCGCGACCGTCGCATCGACACCGTGCGCCGCGCGCACGTCAGCCGCGAATTGCGCGGCTCGCGCGGTGTCGCGGGCCCACACCGTCACGTGCGTGATGTCGCGCACCAGCATCAGCGCGGCGAGTTGCAGCCGGGCCTGCTCGCCCGCGCCGACGATCGCCGCACGGCGAGCATCGGCGCGCGCGAGCCGGCGCGCAGCCACGGCGCCGGCCGCCGCGGTGCGCACGGCCGTCAGGTAGCCGTTGTCGAGCAGTACGGCCTCGGTCAGGCCGGTACGCGCCGATAGCACGAGCATCAACCCGTTCAGGCTCGGCAACCCGAGCGACGGGTTATCGAAGAAACCGGGGCTGACCTTGATCGCGAAGCTGTCGAAGCGCGGCAGGTACGCGGTCTTCACGTCCACTTCGGCGTGGCGCGCCGGCAGCGCGAGATTCAGGATCGGCGGCATCACGACCGCGTCGGTCGCGAGCGACGCGAACGCGGCCTCGACCTGGTCGATCGCGGCGAGATCGAGCGGCACCAGCGCACGCAATTGCGCGTGGCCGAGCAACGTGACGGGATGGGCCATATCAGTTCTCCGAAACGAGCCGGCGATGCGCGGCCATGTCGATGTTCGCGCCGCTCACGACGACCACGATCGGGCCGCCGCGATCGCGGCGCACGATCCGCTCGTCCAGCAACGCGGCGAGGCCGACCGCGCCGGCGCCTTCGACGACGAGCCGCTCTTCCCGATACGCATGCGCGATGCCGCGCGCGATCGACAGCTCGTCGAGCAGCACGACGTCGTCGGCCAGCGCGCGCGTCATGTCGAACGTGTAGCGGTTGTCCAGACCGATGCCGCCGCCGAGCGAATCGGCCAGCGTCGGCTGCTCGGTGACGTCGACCGGGCGGCCGGCCGCGAGGCTCGCGTGCATCGCGGCGCCGCGCGCCATCGATACGCCGATCACCTCGATCGGCGGCCGGATCGCCTTCGCGGCAAACGCGACGCCGCTGAACAGGCCGCCGCCCGACAGCGGCACGACGAGCGTCGCCGTATCGGGCAGCGCCTCTAGGATCTCGACGCCGATCGTCGCCTGGCCCGCGATGATGCGCGGATCGTCGAACGGCGGTACGTACGCATAGCCTTCGTCGCGCACCAGGCGCCGTGCCTCGGCCTGCGCGTCGTCCTGGCTCTCGCCGACGATCACCACGCGCGCGCCGAGCGCCGCGACCGCATCGACCTTGTTGGCCGGCACCAGCGACGACATGCAGACGGCCGCGTCGATGCCGAGCGCGCGTGCCGCATGCGCGACCGCGCGGCCGTGGTTGCCGGTCGACGCGGTGACCACGCGCGTCACGCGTTGGGCCGCGAGTTCCGCGAGCGCATTGGTCGCGCCGCGCAGCTTGAAGCTGCCGGTCGGCTGCAGCGTCTCGAGTTTCAGGTAGACGGGGGCGCCCGCGCGCGCGGACAGCGCGGCGGACGCGACGAGCGGCGTGCCGTCGGCGCGCCCGGCGAGGCGACGGCGCGCGCGGTAAACGTCGGACAGCGACAGGAAGGACATGGAACGCGCGCCTCGCGACGAATGTGATGCGATCCAGTCTAATGTTCCAAATCGCGCTTTCGAATGTCCTGATACATTGCGCGCGACATCGCGGCAGCGCCGCCGGTTCAGTGGAAATCGTTCAGGTGCGGATACTGTTCGAACACGCCCGCGATCGTCTCGAGCGCCGCGTTGCACGCGGCATCGGAGGTTTCGGCGCCGATGCACACGCGTACCGCATTCGGCCGCTCCGTGCCGCCGACGAGAAACGGATCGGGCGACGTCACCGCGATCTTGCGGGTGCGCAGTTCGCGCACGATCCGCTCGGCCTGCCAGTAGTCGGGCACGCGCAGCCATGCCGACAGCGCGTTCGGGTGCGCACCGAGCACATACGGCCCCAGCGCGGCCTTCACCATCTCCTGACGCACCGCGAGCCGCTGGCGCTGCAGTTCGACGAGCCGCCGCGCGGTGCCGTCGGCGATCCAGCGCGTCGCGATCTCCGCGATCGGCGACGTCGCCATCCAGCTGCTCACGCGCAGCACGCTCTCGACGCGCAACGCGAGCCGCCGCGGCATCGCGAGATAGCCGGTGCGCAATCCGGTCAGCACCGATTTCGTCATGCTCGTGCAGTAGAAGCCCAGTTCCGGAATCAGGCTGGCGATCGGCGTGCCCGCCTTCTCGGGCAGCGGGCCGTACACGTCGTCCTCGATCACGTACACGCCGTAGCGCGTCGCGATGCGCGCGATCGAGCGCCGCCGCGACTCGGGCATCAGCGAGACCGTCGGATTATTGAGGGTCGGCGTGCAGACGAGCGCACTGATCCGCTCGCCGTCGCACATCTCCTCGAAATGTTCGGGACGGATGCCGTGCTCGTCCATCTCGAGCCCCTTCAGCGTAAACCCGAGCACGTTCGCGGAGCCGATCACGCCGTGATCGGTCAGGCTCTCGCACAACACGGTGTCGCCCGGCCCGACGATCGACGCGAGCGCGAGAAAGATGCCATGCGCCGCGCCGTTCGTGACCAGCAATGATTCGCGGTGCACCGGCATGTTCAGCGACGCGAGCCATGCGGCGCCGGCATCGCGATGCGCGTCGAGCCCGGCGATCGGCCGGAACGAGCGGATCCACGGCTGATCGTCGGTGCCGGCCAGCGCCGTGCACACGCTGCGCCACGCGGCATCGTGCTCGGGCGTGTGCACGATGCGGGCGATCGAGAAGTCGACCAGTTCGCGCTCGGTCGTATCGAGGATGTAGTTCGACATCGATTCCGTCACACGCGCGGCCACGAAGCTGCCGCGGCCGACCTCGCAGCGGATCAGCCCCTGGCGCTCCAGTTCCTTGTACGCGTTGGTGACGGTCTGCACGCTGACGCCGAGGCTCGACGCGACGTCGCGCTGCGGCGCGAGCCGTGCGCCCGGCGCGAGCGCGCCGTTCTCGATGTCGCTGGCGATCGCCTTCACGAGCCGCTTGTATTTCGACTCGATGCCGTGCACCGCGCCGAGCGCGTCGCGCCAGCCTGCCGATACCTCGGTCCGTCCCATCTCGATGTCTCCGTCGTGGCTTCCGCATGGTCGCTCAGAAAGACACCCTGAAAATATTGTCCTAGTGCAATCGCGCGCGAAAGCAGGACGTTGCGGGTCGAATCGGACAGTGCAATCGGCGTGCCCGCACGGACGCCGGCGCGGCACTTCGATTGTTCGGAGGAATGTCGCGGGAGCGGCTACCCGCGCAGAATGCGCCGTGCCTTCAGGATCACCGGCATGTCGACCATCCTGCCGTTGAGCGCGACCGCCGCACCGCCGCTCGCGTCGACGGCATCGAGCACGCGCCGCGCCCACGCCTGCTCCGCGTCGGTCCACGCATACGCGCGATGCACCGCATCGAGCTGCTTCGGGTGAATGCACAGTTTTCCGCCGAAGCCGAACCGCCGCGCGTCGCGCGCATGCCGTTCGATCGCGGCGGGATCGTCGATGATCGTCGACACGCCGTCGACCGGCGGCGCGATGCCGGCCAGCCGCGACGCCAGCACGATCCACGAGCGGAATGCGTTCAGTTCTTCCCCGTCGCCGTCGATGCCGAGATCGACCTGGAAATCGAGCGTGCCGAACGCCACGCGCACGACGCGCGGCGCCGCACACACCTGATCGAGCCCCGCGATGCCGGCCGCCGTCTCGACGATCGGCAGCAGTTCCAGCGTGCCGTGTGCGTGCGCGAGCACGGCATCGATCTGCGCACGCGTCTCGCATTTCGGCAGCATCACGCCGGCTGCGCCCGGATGCGCGGCGATCGCGGCGAGGTCGTCGGCGAACCACGCGGTATCGGCCGCATTCACACGCACCCACACGGGCCGCGCGGCATCGAGCCGCGCGACGACCGCGGCGCGCGCCGCCGGCTTGCCGTCCGGCGGCACCGCGTCCTCGAGATCCACGATCACCGCGTCGGCACCGGCCGCGCGCGCCGTCTCGAAGCGCTCCGGCCGATTGCCGGGAACGAACAGCCACGAACGGGCGGAGGCGGACGTCATGCCGAGACCTCCGGAAACAGCGTGCCGATCGCATCGCACGACGCGACCTGCCACGCGTCGGCGAGGAGCCGCTCGACCTCGGCGTCCGACGCCGCGCCCGAAAACGCGGCGAGCGTGCGTACCTTGCGCGCGATCTCGTCGCGCGACAGCGTGTTGCCCGGATCGCCCTTCGGCTCGTCGACGCGGCCCGCGAACGTGCCGCCGTCGCGCGTCGTGACCGTGACCTTGCCGATCCAGCGGGCCGGATACGCGCGATCGACTTCGTCGTCGAGCGCCATCGACACGCGGTCGCGGAACGCGGCGACGTGGGCAGCCGCGTAATCGCGCTCGAATTCGTCGACGCCCGCGTGGCCGTGCAGCGCGGCCAGCGCGAGCACGGTGCCCATGTTGAACTTCGCCTGATGCACGGTGCTCGGCACCGTCACCGCGCCGAGCACGTCGAGCGCGCCCTGGTGCACGTGCGCGACGACCGTCTCGATGTCCGCCGCGGCGAGCCGCTCGCGCGCCATCACCGCGAGCAATGCATCGGCGGCCGGATGCGTGTGGCGGCACGACGCGTGATACTTGAACGACGTTTCCGCGGTCGCCCAGCGGTCGCCGAGCCGATCGGTCAGGCGGGCCGGGTCCGCATCGGTCGACATGCCGACCGCCATCCCCTGTGTGCCTTCGAGAATCCGCGTGGCGCCGCGGAACCCGTCGCGCGCGAGTTCGGCCGCCATCAACCCGTTCGCGGCGGCCATCGCCGTATGCAGTTGTTTCGAATCGGCCGCGTCGCGCAGGAATTCCCACAACCCGCTCGCCTGCGTGCCGGCCGAACCGAACGCGTCGAGCATCCGCTCCGGCGACAACCCGAGCAGCCGCCCGGCCGTCGCGGCCGCGGCGACCGTGCCGGCGGTGCCGGTTGTATGGAACACCTTGTAGTGCGAGCGCCCGAGAAACTCGCCGACGCGGATGCCGACTTCATAGCCCGCGACCGCCGCCGCGATGAAGTCGCGGCCGCTCGCGCCGCGTGCCTGCGCCAGCGCGAGCGCGACCGGAAACACGACGGTCGCCGGATGAAACACCGAGCCGTTGTGCACGTCGTCCTGTTCAGCGAAGTGCGACGCCGCGCCATTCGTCATCGCCGCGAAGTACGGCGTCGCGTGCGTGCGGTCGATCAGCACGTCGGCCGTGCCGGGCCCGCCGCGCGAGCCGCCCGCGCGGCGCGCGAACGCGGCGATCGTTTCGACCGGACGCGCGCCCTTGCCGGCCAGCGCGGAGCCGAGCCAGTCGACGTAGAGATTGACGGTGCGCGCGACGACGTCGGCGGGAATCGCATCGAAGCGCAGTTGCGACGCGAACGTCGCGAGCGTGCGGCCGAAGGCAGTGGCGGGAATCGTGTTGGTCATCATCGTCGTGAAAGCGCAATCAGATCGTGCCGTTCGCGCGCAGCGCATCGATCCGCGCGCGGTCGTAGCCGAGTTCCGAGAGGATCGCGTCGGTATGCTGGCCGAGCGCCGGCACCGCATCCATGCGCGGCTCGACGCCGGCCGGCAGGCCGGGCGGCAATAGCGCTGGCACCGGGCCCGCGGCCGTGTCGACGCTGCGCCAGCGCTCCCGCGCCTGCAATTGCGGGTGAAGCCATACGTCGTCGAGCGTGTTCATCCGTGCGTTCGCGATACCGGCCGCGTCGAGCCGCTGCATCACGTCGGCGGCCGTCAGCGTCGCAAATGCATCGACGATCAGCGCATCCACCACGTCGCGCGCCGCATGCCGTTTCGAATTCGCATTGAAACGCGGATCGTCGGCCAGCGCCGGCTGCCGCAGCACCTGCTCGCAGAACAGCTTCCATTCGCGCTCGTTCTGCAGCCCGAGCATCACGGTCTTGCCGTCGCCGGCCGGGAACGGCCCGTACGGGCAGATCGTCGCGTGCGACGCGCCCGATGGCGAGGGCGGGCTTTGGCCGTCGATCGCGTAGTAGAGCGGGTAGCCCATCCACTCGACCATGCTCTCCAGCATCGACACGTCGATCCGGCAACCTTCACCGGTGCGGCCGCGCATCAGCAGCGCGCTCAGGATGCTGGTGTACGCGTACATGCCGGCCGCGATGTCCGCGATCGAGCAGCCGGCCTTCGCCGGTTGCCCGGCCGAGCCCGTGATCGACAGGAACCCGGCTTCGCTCTGGATCAGCAGGTCGTAGGCCTTGCGGTCGCGATACGGGCCGTCGCCGCCGTAACCCGAGATGTCGCAGACGATCAGGCGCGGATGCGTGTGCTTCAATGCGTCGTAGCCGAGGCCGAGCCGCTCGGCCGCGCCGGGCGCGAGATTCTGCACGAGCACGTCGGCATCCGCGAGCAGCGCGTCGAGCACGGCGGCCGCATCGGGTTGCTTGACGTCGAGCGTCAGGCTCTCCTTCGAGCGGTTCACCCACACGAAGTGCGACGACAGCCCGTGCACGCGTTCGTCGTAGCCGCGCGCGAAATCGCCGCTGCCGGGCCGTTCGATCTTGATCACGCGCGCGCCGAGATCGGCGAGCTGGCGCGTGCAGAACGGCGCCGCGATCGCATGTTCGAGGGTGATCACCTTGATGCCGTCGAGGGGTCGCATCGTCGGCCTCCGTCAGAACGAGCGCGGCAGGTCGAGGATGTGCTCCGCGACGTAGGCCAGGATCAGGTTGGTCGAGATCGGCGCGACCTGGTACAGCCGCGTCTCGCGAAACTTGCGCTCGACGTCGTATTCGCATGCGAAGCCGAAGCCGCCGTGGAATTGCAGGCATGCGTTCGCGGCCTCCCACGACGCGTCGGCCGCGAGCAGCTTCGCCATGTTCGCCTGCGCGCCGCACGGCGCGTGCGCATCGAACCGGCGCGCGGCGTCGAAACGCATCAGGCTCGCGGCCTCGACGTTCACGAACGCGCGCGCGATCGGAAACTGCACGCCCTGGTTCTGCCCGATCGGGCGACCGAACACGACGCGCTCCTTCACGTACTGCGACACCTTGTCGATGAACCAGTAGCCGTCGCCGATGCATTCGGCCGCGATCAGCGTGCGCTCCGCGTTCAGCCCGTCGAGGATGTACTTGAAGCCCTGCCCCTCCTCGCCGATCAGGTTCTCGGCCGGAATCTCGAGGTTGTCGAAGAACAGCTCGTTGGTCTCGTGATTGACCATGTTCGGAATCGGCCGCACCGTCAGCCCGTGACCGATGGCGTCGTGCAGGTCGACGACGAAGATCGACATCCCTTCGGACTTTTTCTTCACGTCGGCGAGCGGCGTCGTGCGCGCGAGCAGGATCATCAGGTCCGAATGCTGCACGCGCGAGATCCATACCTTCTGCCCGTTGATCACGTAACGATCGCCGCGCCGCTCGGCGGTCGTCTTGATCTTCGTCGTGTCGGTGCCGGTGGTCGGCTCGGTCACGGCCATCGACTGCAGGCGCAGCTCGCCGCTCGCGATCTTCGGCAGGTACGCGCGCTTCTGTTCGGCCGAACCGTGGCGCAACAGCGTGCCCATGTTGTACATCTGCCCGTGGCACGCGCCGGAGTTGCCGCCCGCGCGGTTGATCTCCTCCATGATGATCGACGCCTCGGTGAGCCCGAGCCCCGAGCCGCCGTATTCCTGCGGAATCAGCGCGGCGAGCCAGCCGGCCTTGGTCAGCGCGTCGACGAACGCGTCGGGATAGCCGCGCGCGTCGTCGATGTGGCGGAAATACTCGCCGGGAAACTGGCTGCACAGGTCGCGCACCGCTTCGCGGATGTCCTGGTACGGGTCGTGTTGCGTCGTCTGCATGTCCGTCGTCGATGAAGGAAGAAAGGAAAGGGAGCGCGTCATGCGAGGGTCGCGGTGGCCTGCATCGTCAGCCAGCCGTCGCGATCCTTCGCCCACAGCTCGATCGTGCGGCCGTCGTCCGACGGCTTGCCGCACAGCGTGAACGGCTGCCCGTCGAAGGTCGGGCGCACCGCGCGAAACGCGAAGCTCGCGAGCGTCGCGTCCGGCCGTTCGCGGTGCACGAGATCGACGAGCAGCGTCGCGATCAGCGGACCGTGCACGACGAGCCCCGGATAGCCTTCTTCCTGCGTCACGTAGCTGCGGTCGTAGTGAATGCGATGACCGTTGAAGGTCAGCGCCGAATAGCGGAACAGCATCACCGCGTCGGCCGTGACCGTGCGCGACCACGCTTCGCCGGCAGGCGGCGCGACCGGCTTCGGTGCGGGCGCACCCGGCTGCGGCGCGTCGCGATAAACGATGTCGTGCTCCTCCTCGACGCACAGCGCGCCGCCGGCTTCGATCCGGTGCTGCACCGTCACGAACACGAGCCGGCCGCTGCGGCCCGTCTTGTCCTCGATGTTCGCGATCGTCGATTCGCGCGTCGCGCGCTGCCCGGCACGCAGCGGCGCATGGAACGTCAGCCGGCCGCCGGCCCACATGCGGCGCGGCAGCGGCACCGGCGGCAGGAAGCCGCCGCGCTTCGGATGGCCGTCGGGGCCGACCTCGGCCAGCGGCGCGACCGGCAGGAAGTAGAGCCAGTGCCACATCGGCGGCACGACGTCGCCGAGCGACGGGCGGTCGAGCGTGGCGGCCAGCGCGTTCAGCGGGAACGCGGTGATGTCGTCACCGAGCGTTTCGGTCTTGCCGAGCCACGCGTCGAGCGACGCGGAGGCGGCAGGCTGCGGGGATGAGGTCGGCACGTCGGTCTCCGGTGCGCTTGCAATGACCCTAATATGCACGCCACGCGCGGCTTCGCGAAGTCGGTTTTCCCGAACCGGGGCTTCGAATTTGCTTAACGCACACGGGCGGGCGCCGTGCTGCCGGACGGTTCTCGTCTGACTATTCAATATAGTCGGCCCGCCGAACGTGCACGGTTCGCGGTCGCGGGCCTTGCGCTTGACCCCGGACGACACGCCGCCTAAATTGCTTCAGACGGGCCGGCCGGGCCGCATGCGACGTGTCATCCGGGTGACAAAAACGATAGTTTGCTATCGAATGTTTTTGCCCCTATCATCTCGCCCATGACCAATCTGCACGACCTCCGCCTCGCCGTCAGCAGCCTGCTCGTGCTCACCGCGCGCAAGTGGCGCCGCACCAGCGACGGCGTGCTGACCGCGTACAACGTGTCCGAGGCCTGCGCGACGCCGCTGCTGATCGCCGGGCGCCTCGGCGAAGGCGTGCGGCAAGGCACGCTCGCCGAGCACGTCGGCATCGAAGGGCCGTCGCTCGTGCGCCTGCTCGATCAATTGTGCGCGGCCGGCCTCGCACGCCGCGACGAGGACCCGCACGATCGCCGCGCGAAGACGATCTCGCTGACGGCTGCCGGCCGCGCGGTCACCGCGCAGATGGAGGACGACCTGCGCGCGCTGCGCGCCCAGGTGCTCAAGGGCGTGTCGCGCGCCGATCTCGAAGCCACGCTGCGCGTGCTGCACGCGTTCAACGCAGCCGACCCGCATCCGCCGGCGTCGCGCCCGCCCCACTCCGCCGATTCCGCGTCATGACCTATCCGAGCCTCCGCGACTGGCTGTTCTCGGGCAAGACATTCGCCGCGTCGATGCTGGCGCTGTACCTCGGCCTGTATTTCCAGTTGCCGCGCCCGTACTGGGCGATGGCGAGCGTCTACATCGTGTCGAACCCGTTCGTCGGCGCGACGCGCTCGAAGGCGCTGTACCGCGCGCTCGGCACCGCGCTCGGGGCGGCCGCCGCGATCTTCTTCGTGCCGCCGTTCGTCGAGACGCCGCTCCTGTTCAGCATCATCGTCGCGACCTGGTGCGGCACGCTGCTGTACCTCGCGATCTCCGACCGCACCGCGCGCAGCTACGTCTTCATGCTCGCCGGCTATACGATGCCGCTGGTCGCGCTGCCCACCGTCACCGATCCGTCCACCATCTTCGACGTCGCGATCGCGCGCACCGAGGAAATCGTGCTCGGCATCGTGTGCGCGAGCGTGGTCGGCAGTGCCGTGTTCCCGAACCGGCTCGCGCCGACGCTGATCGAGCGCACCGACGCGTGGTTCAAGGACGCCGCGTTCTACGGCCGCGAAACGCTGTCCGGGCACCTGGCCGGCAAGGCGCTGTCCGCGTGCCGGCAGCGGCTCGCCGCGACCATCACCGGCCTAGAATTCCTGCTGAGCCAGCTGGGCTACGAC
The DNA here is from genome assembly GCF_001319805.1 of Burkholderia sp. E168m22. Lineage (NCBI taxonomy): Bacteria > Pseudomonadati > Pseudomonadota > Betaproteobacteria > Burkholderiales > Burkholderiaceae > Burkholderia > Burkholderia sp. E168m22. The sequence continues at coordinate 28,717 of NZ_BBSK01000138.1, read as the reverse complement.
CATGCGCATCCGCGCGTGCTGGCGCGCGCGCAGGCGCTCGCGGGCCGGATGCAGCTGTTCCTGCCGCTGATGTCGTCGCTCGCCGATCCGCTGATCGCGCTGATGCGCGACCTGCACGTGCGCCCGCCCGCACTCGACGCGCTGCTGGCCGACGCCGCAAAGTGGTTCGACGCGCCGCTGCCGGCCGTGAAGGCCGGCTCCGACGGCGCCATGGCGCACGATCCGGTCGCGGACGACCTGCGCGAGCGCATCGCCGCGCTGCAGCCGCCCGACAGCGCACTGACGAGCTGGGACGGCGCGCTGCTGTCGAATGCGCTGTGGCGGCTGCGCCAGGTCATCGACATCTGGCAGGACTGCCGTTCGCTGCGCGCATTGATCGCGAACGAGTCGGGCGTGTGGCAGCCGCGCTACCGGCACTGGCGGCTCGGCGGCACCGAACGCTTCTTCGATCGCGGGATGATGCTGTTCTCGACGCTGACCGTCGTGTTCGCGATCGTGTTCGCGTGCTGGCTGTGGATCTCGTCCGGCTGGCACGACGGCGCGGCCGCCGTCACGCTCGTGGCCGTGTCGTGCAGCTTCTTCGCCGCGCTCGACGAGCCCGCGCCGCTGGTGTTCAAGTTCTTCCTGTCGACCACCGCGAGCGTCGTGTTCGCGGGCCTGTACCTGTTCGTCGTGCTGCCGCACGTACACGATTTCGTGATGCTCGTGCTGATGTTCGCAGGCCCGTTCATCCTGATCGGCACGCTGCTGCCGCGCCCGCAGTTCAACATGGTGACGATGCTCGTCGCGGTGAACACGGCCACCTTCATCAGCATCCAGAGTGCGTACGAGGCCGATTTCTTCGTGTTCCTGAACAGCAACCTCGCGGGCGTCGCCGGGCTGCTGTTCGCATACGTGTGGACGCGCGCGACGCGACCGTTCGGCGCCGAACTCGCGGTACGGCGCCTGCTGCGCTCGGGCTGGGAGGACGTCGCGCGCTCCGCGTCGACGCAGCCGCTCGACGATCAGCGCAACCACGCATCGCGGATGCTCGACCGCGTCACGCAACTGCTGCCGCGCCTCGGGGCGTCCGACGACCACCGCCACCCGTCGATCGAAAGCTTTCGCGACCTGCGCATCGCGCTGAATGCGCTCGACCTGCGCCGCTCGCGGCGCCGGCTGTCGGGCGACGTGCCCGACGCGATAGATCGCGTGCTGGCCGGCGTCACCGATCACTACACGCGCTGCGCGGCCGCGAACGCGCGCCAGCCCGTGCCGCCCGCGCTGCTCGCGACGATCGACGACGCGCTGCGGCGCGTGGCCGGCCGCAACCTGCCGGGCGCCGCGCCGGCCGACGGCGCGGCCGCGCCCACGGTGCCAGCCACGCACCGCCGGCTGCGCGACACGCTGCATGCGCTCGTCGGCCTGCGCCTGTCGCTGTATCCGGCTGCGGCCGCGCAAGCGCCGCAGGCGCCGGACGGAGCGCGCGCATGAGCCGGCTTTCCACCTTGTCATTCCGACCGCGACCATGATCGGCGAAATCGATATCTTCGGCGTGTTCGTGCCGGCCCCGCTCGTGCTGATGCTGATCGCATACCTGATCAACATCGTCGTGCGCGCGGTGCTCGAGCGCGTCGGCTTCTACCGCCTCGTCTGGCACCGTTCGATCTTCGACCTCGGCATCTACGTATTCGTGCTGGCCGCCGTCGTGATCGTGTCCCACCAACTCGTGGCTACCTAACGTGAAAAAAACCTGGCTCTCGGCAGGGCAAGTCCTGCTCACCCTGATCGTCGTCATCGTGGCCGGCCTCGTGCTGTGGCGGATCATCAACTACTACATGTTCTCGCCGTGGACGCGCGACGGGCACGTGCGCGCCGACGTGATCCAGGTCGCGCCGGACGTATCAGGCCTCATCACGTCGGTGCAGGTGGCCGACAACCAGGAGGTCAAGCGCGGCCAGGTGCTGTTCGTGATCGACCAGGCGCGCTACGCGCTCGCGGAGCGGCTCGCCGAAGCGACGCTCGCGCAGCGCCGCGCGACGCTGGCGCAGGCGAAGCGCGAATACGCGCGCAACCTGCAGCTCGGCAACCTGGTCGCGAGCGAACAGGTCGAGGAAAGCCGCACGCGCGTCGAGCAGGGCGAGGCGAGCGTCGCCGATGCGCAGGTGTCGCTCGACACCGCGAAGCTGAACCTGCAGCGCACGACGATCGTCAGCCCCGTGGACGGCTACCTGAACGACCGCGCCCCGCGCGTCGGCGAATACGTGCCGGCCGGCCGCGCGGTGCTGTCGGTCGTCGACCGCAACTCGTTCCGCGTCGACGGCTACTTCGAGGAAACCAAGCTGCGCGGCATCCATATCGGGCAGCCGGTCGATATCATCGTGATGGGCGAGCCGCATGCGCTGCGCGGCCACGTGCAAAGCATCGTCGCCGCGATCGAGGATCGCGACCGCACGCAGGGCGCGAACCTGCTGCCGAACGTGAACCCGGCGTTCAGCTGGGTGCGGCTCGCGCAGCGCGTGCCGGTGCGCGTCGTGCTCGACGAGGTGCCCGACGATTTCCGGATGATCGCGGGCCGCACCGCGACCGTGTCGATGCGCGGCGCCGACGCGCGCCGCAACGACGCGAAGCCGGCTGGCGCCAGCACCGCATCGGCGGCCGCGCCGGTTCCCGCTGCGTCCGGTACGGCCGCGAGCGCCGCGGGAGCATCGCAATGAAGCGGCACGGTCTGCGCATCGCGGCGACGCTCGCTCCGCTTGCACTCGCACTCAGTGCGTGCAAGTCGGTCGGCCCCGACTACAAGTTGCCGCAGCACGCGTACGTCAATGCGCCGCTGGCGAACCATGCGCTCGACGACGCGAACGGCGCGCTGGTGTCGCGCGACGCGGTGCCCGGCAACTGGTGGCAGCTGTACGACGACCCGGTACTCGACGGGCTCGTGCGCGATGCGCTGAAGTCGAACACCGACCTGCGCGTCGCCGCGGCCAACCTCGCCCGCTCGCGCGCGGCGCTGGTCGTCGCGAACGAACAGGGCGGCTTCTCGGGCAGCGCGGAAGCGGCCGTGCAGCGCGCGCAGGAATCGGCCGAGCAATACCTGCTCGAAAACAAGCTGCCGGTCGTCAACGAAGGCACGGTCGGCATCAACGTGTCGTACGAGCTCGACCTGTTCGGCAAGCTGCGGCGCGGCGTCGAAGCCGCGCGCGCGGACAGCGAGGCCGTCAAGGCGGCCGGCGACCTGGCACGCATCACCGTCGTGGCCGACGTCGTGCGCGCGTACGTCGAAGCGTGCTCGGCCGGCGACGAACTGGCGATCGCGAAGCAGTCGCTCGCGCTGCAGCAGCAGCGCGTGAAACTGTCGCAACGACTGCGCGATGCCGGACGCGGCAACCAGACCGACGTGACCCGCGGCGTCACGCAGGTGCGCACGCTCTCCGCCGACATTCCGCGCTTCGAAGGCCGCCGCAAGGTCGCGCAGTACCAGCTCGCCGCGCTGCTCGCGCGCGCGCCGGCCGACCTGCCGAAAGCCGCCGCCGAGTGCGAACGCCTGCCGAAGCTGCGTCAGCCGATTCCGATCGGCGACGGCGCCGCGCTGCTGCGCCGCCGCCCCGACGTGCGCGAGGCCGAGCGGCAGCTCGCCGCCGCGACCGCGCGGATCGGCGTGGCGACCGCCGCGCTGTACCCGTCGGTCAGCATCGGTGCGTCGGCCGGCTCGATCGGCGTCGCCGCCGACCTGTTCTCGTCCACCACGAATCGCTGGTCGTTCGGTCCGCTGATCAGCTGGTCGTTCCCGGTCAACGGCCAGCGTGCGCGCGTGCGCGAAGCCGAAGCCGCGACGGGCGGCGCACTCGCGCACTTCGACGGCGTCGTGCTGAATGCGTTGCGCGAAACGCAGTCGAGCCTTGCGACCTACGCGGCCGACGTGCAGCGCACGGACGCGCTGCGCACCGCGTACGAGTCGGCCCGCAATTCCGCCGACGAAACCCATCGTCTCTATGCGGCCGGCCGCGAATCGTTCATTTCCGATCTCGACGCGACGCGCACGTTGACGAGTGTGCGGGCGCAGGTCGCGGCGGCCGAAGGTCAGGTCGCGGCCGACCAGGTGCGGCTCTTTCTCGCGCTCGGCGGTGGATGGGACGGTGACGGTGCGGCAGCCGCCGCGGACGCCGGCTCCGCGGCCACGGCGCCCGCGGCCGGCCAGTCGACGCCGTAGCGCCGTCGCGGTCGGGATATGACGCCCGCGTGACGACACGCCCTGTGGCGACGCGTTTTACCGATTCGCGCCATCGCATTCGCACGGCCTGCGTTGACGGTACACTGGCCGATGCATTTCCATTCATCTGCTGCCGCGGCCGGCCCGGCCGCGGCATCCACCCGGAGAGTCATCATGCGAACCAGCGCCCGCAACCAATTCGCCGGCCAGATCGGCGCCGTCAAACCCGGTGCCGTCAACGACGAAATCACGCTGCGCACGCAGGACGGCCTTGAGATCGTCGCGGTGATCACCCACGGCAGCGCGGCATCGCTGGGCCTCGCGGCCGGTACGAAGGCGTTCGCGCTCGTCAAGGCATCGTCGGTCATCGTGATGGTCGACGTCGACAGCAGCAAGGTGTCGGCCCGCAACTGCGTCGCGGGCACCGTCGCGTCGATCGCGAAGGGCGCGGTCAATTCGGAAGTGGTGATCAAGGCCGCGGGCGGCGCGGAAATCGTCGCGATCGTCACCAACGACAGCGTCGAACGTCTCGGTCTCGCAAGCGGCACCGCTGCCTCCGCGATCTTCAAGGCATCGAGCGTGATCGTCGGCGTCGAGTGATCGCGTGACGATCGCGATGGCGATTCGTTGTGCCCCTCGCATGCGTGCGATCCGGTTCTCGTCCGGAGGCTGGCGATGACCGCTTCGGCCGATCACGCGTATGAAGAGGCGTTGCAGTCGCTGCATTTCGCGGCGGCCAACGCCGACGTGCCCGATGCGCAGCTGTTCGGCACCCTCGTTACGGCACGCGCCGGGCGCAACGAACTCTCGCTGCTGGGCTTGCCTCCCGGCCAGTTCGCCGGCCTGCTGACCCGACAGTTTCCGCATCTGCGATCCGTCGACACCATTGCACTCACGTCGGCGGTCGCACCGCTACCGTTGCCGGCCACGCACTCGGCATTCGTCGCGACGCTGCATGCGCGACTGATGGACGAAGCGAATCCCGCCGTCGCCCGCGACGATGCCGACTGCCTCGCCACGATCATCGCGCATGCGTGTCTGCGCCCCGATCATCTGTGGCGCGACCTCGGGCTCGACGGACGCGACGCGGTGTCCGCGATGCTCGCGCGCTTTTTCCCCACGCTCGCCGCGCGCAACGTCGCTCATCTGCGCTGGAAGAAATTCCTCGCGCAGGAAGTGGCCGCATCGCTCGGCGTGCCGCCCGGGCCCGCACCCGGATGTCCGGGCTGCGAGGATTTCGGTTTCTGCTTTCCTCGTACGTGACGGGTGTCGCGGCAACGGGCGGGCCGATATCCGTTTCGTCGCATCGCCGGCCGGAAAAGCCGCGTTGACCGGCATGGCGAGCGCGCACCTGCCGTTACGCGACTTCGACGCCACATTCGGCTTCCACGAAAAAGCCGCGGATGATGTCCATCCGATCAACAACGGTTGCACGATCGTCAAACCGCAGACCGGTTGCCGGCACGCGTTGCGCTCCTCCACCCGATCGGCAGCGCGCGGCTTCCGGCACGCGAATGCCGGCAACCCACGTTGCCGAACCGATGACCGGCTTTTCCCGCCTCCCATAAACGGTCACCTTGCGATGCAAGGCACGCGTCGCTCACGACACCGTCAATGCCGATGCCGGTGATGAATGTCCGGAAAATGCGCGTGGCTGTGCGTGATCGGCAGATGCACGTGCGGATGCGTGTGCGGTTCGTTGCCGTCATACGGAAAGTCGTGCGCGTGCTGGTGATGGTCGTCGTGCCGATGCCGATGCGTATGCTCGAGCCGCTCGTGCACGTGCGTGTGTTCGTGCCGTTCGCGCACGTGCAGCCAGAGGCCGAGCGCCATCAGCGCGGCCGCGATCCAGAACGTAGCGGGCGGCAGCGCGGGCCAGATCAGCAGCGACAGTGCGACTCCGAATAGCGGGGCGACCGAAAAATATGCGCCAGTGCGCGCGCTGCCGAGATGACGCAGCGCGACCACGAACAACACGAGGCTGATCCCGTAGCCGCCGAGCCCCGTCAGCATCGCCGCGGCCGCGACCGGTAGCGCAGGTAGCGTCGCGCCGGCCGCCAGCGCGATGCCGATGTTCACCGGCCCCGCGATCAGCCCTTTCATGCATGCGATCACCATCGCGTCGTTCGCGGCCACCTTGCGGGTCAGGTTGTTGTCGACCGCCCAGCACAGGCACGCACCGACGATCAGCAGCGCGCCGACCGGCACGCCGGCCCGGCCTGGCGTCCACGACAACAGCGTGCCGCCAGCGACGATCGCCACCATGCCGAGGAACACCTGCGTATCCACGTTCTCGCGAAACACGACCCACGCGATCACCGCCGTCAACACGCCTTCGAGATTGAGCAGCAACGCGCTCGTCGCCGCCGGCGTACTCGACAGCCCGAGCATCAGCAAAGCGGGGCCGGCCACGCCGCCCGCCGCGATCGCACCGGCCAGCCACGGCAGACCGGCACGATGCAACGGCGCGGCGTCCGCGGCCGATGCGCGACGGCTGTGCCAACCGCGCAGCAGAATCCCGATGCCGAGCCCGACGCCGCTGCCGAAATAGAAGAGGCCGGCAACCATGAACGGCGACATTGCACCGATCAGCGCCTTGGCGAGCGGTGTCGCGGCGCCGAACAGGGCGGCGGCGGCGAGCGCGACGAAAATCGCGGAATGTCTCGGGTTCACGGTCCGGGGCGAATTGAGGTTGATGAAACTGGGCGTGGCTTTGGGTCGAGGCGGGCTTGCCTTACCTTTCGAAAGGCTGGCTGTATCGTGCTCGGCTTGCCTGCGGCCGGACGCTCCCATCGTGATTATCGCGCGCCGTTTTGTCGCGGTGGGCAGGCGGGATCGCGCGCACGTCGATCGACGATTTCCGCTTCATCATTTCGGAAAACGAATTATATGGTCAACGCGTTTTCATGATCAGTTATGCATATTATTGATGCTCGATCAGCACGATCGAAACATCATGTGCATGGAGGCCGGTCGACGAATGTGGGTCGTCCGGTCGCGTTGTCTGTTCGACGAGGGAGGGGATGTACCAGCAGGTTCAGCGCCGGTGGAGACAGTCCCGACCTGCCTCTGACGAGGCAAGTCGATCTGGAGTGCCATGCACCGCACGCGACTTGCATGCGGCTACGCGCGGCTCGACGGACGGCAGCGCGGTGCGGATTACTCGTTGCCGGCCGATTGCTGCTCGACCTGCGGCGCGGCGTCGGTCTGCACCGGCGCTTCCGCTTCGGCCTGCGCCGGTTGCGGCGCGGCAGCGGCCTCGGCCTGCTGCTCGGCCTTCGGCTGCTGCGGTGCGCCCTTGGCCGATTGTGCCGCGCCCTTGCCCGGGCGGCGGGCCTTCAGGCGGCGCGCACGTGCCGCGTCGTCGTGCGTCACGCGCCCGGCTTCGTTGCCCTGCAGGTCGACGCGCACCGCGTCTTCGACGAGGCAGGACCAGTAGCGATTGCCGCGGCACCACGTCGACATCGCTTCGCGCAGTTCGGCTTCGTTGAGGCCGACGGCCTGCGCTTCGCGTGCGAGATCGTCCCAGATGCCGACCTTGAGCGGTACTTTGGGGGCCGGATTCTTCGGGAACGCGCGCGGAAACTTCCGCTGCAGTTTGCCGATCGCGACGATGACCGGATCGACCGGCGCCGCCGGCTTCGCCGAAGCAAGCTTCGCCCGATGCTGCGTCTTCGCGCCGGCACCCGGCTTGGCGCCGCGGGACGGCTGGTCGCCGGACTTCGGCTTCGCGCCGGCGTCCGTCGGCGCTGCCGGCCGCTTTGCGTTGCGCTCCTGCTTGGCCTTCGCCGCGAGCTGCGCCCGCAATTCGGCAAGTTGTTCAAAACCCATAAATTCAATCCACCAGGAATATAAGGTGTGGTTCGTGCGGCCATGCCGCGCGGCACAACAGCTTCGCCGCCATGCGTGCGGCCGGCCTGCCGCCGGTGCGGAACACTACGGGGCCGCATCGCGCACGCCACTCTGTTTTCAGGCACCCGGCCTCGATGCCGGACAAGGCAGGAGTGGAAGTATACCGGTACGCGCGACAGGCGGTTGACTCGCCGGTCTGCATTTGTCCGATCCGCGGTGCCGGAAATGCGTCCGCGCGGTCGTGTTGCGCATTATATGGATACGTTTCCGGATGTCACGCCATTCGCGGCCCCTGCTGGGAAATTGCAGCGGGCCGGGCCGACGCGCAAGGCGCAAAGTGCGATCTTCCGCGCGACGGACGTCGAACGGCGTCGTGTCACAACCGCCACGCGTGGCGTAGCCGCCGACCTCGCACGACCCGCCCGCTCGACACGCGTTTGCGCCGGCCGCGATACGCGACTCGTTGCGTGCGCATCGATCGCGTCGCGGACGAAGATCTCGGAAAGTGCGTAGTATGGCCGAATCGACTTCGTTGGCAGCATGTCCCCGCCTGCTTTTCTCCGCGCGCCCGATCGACCGGGCGCGATTCCGTTGCCTGCGAAACGACCTGGTTACACGAGATGGAGCGCAAGCATGGTTTCCCAAGACGACACCCCGCATGACGGCCTCACGCGCGAGGAGATTCACCATCGGCAGATCGACATGCGCGGCTATCGGCGCAGCGATGGCCTGTTCGAAGTGACGGCCTGCCTCGCGGACCGCAAGACCAGCGATTTCACGCCGCCCGGCGGCGCGCGAACGGTCGCGGCACTGACACCGCTCCACGATCTCGGCGTCACGCTGGTGTTCGACGTCGACATGGTCGTTCGCGGCGTCTCCACGTTCATGCGTTCGCATCCGTATGCGCAGTGTTCGGGCGGCGGCAACTCGCTGCAGGCGCTCGTCGGATTGAACATCGGCGCCGGCTGGAACAGCGAGGTTCGCAAGCGCCTGCCGTCCTGCGATACGTGCACGCACTTGAAGGAACTGCTCGGCCCGATCGCGACGACGGCCTATCAGACGATGGTCGGCATGCGGCGATCGTCGCTCGATTACCGCGACAGCGAAGGAAAGCCGCTCAAGATCGACAGTTGCTACGCCTACGGTGCATCGCGCGATCTCGTGAAACGTCTTTGGCCCGAGTACCACCAGCCTTCGGCACCGACGAAGGGCAGTTGAAGTTCCGACGCTCGGCGGTTCGGCGCTGTTTGCGGAAGTTTGCGAAACCGATAGTGCGCGAACGGCTGCGGGCCGTGCCGGTGTCGATCCGGCAGATCGGAGCCGCCGCACTCGTGATCAGAACACGCCCAGTGCCAGCCCTGCAGCAAGACCCGCGCCGAGTTCGGCGCAGCGCGCGAGCGCGTCGCTGTCGATCGTCTTCGTTGCGAGAATACGCTCCGGCGTCTGCGCATGCGTGCAGACGATCAGGCCGGGCGCCACGTTCTTCAGCCGCCATCCGGTCGCGATCCGGTCGATCTGGCGCAACGCGTTCTGCCCGTCGCTTCCCGCGCAGATCATTGCCGCATACGGGCGGCCGTTCACGCGATCGAGCGCCGCGTAGTAGCAGCGATCGAAGAAATCCTTCATCAGCCCGGACATCGCCGCAAGGTTCTCCGGCGTCGCGAACAGGTATGCGTCGGCGGCCAGCACGTCGTCGGCGCTCGTCGCGTCCGCACGCTGCATCCTGACGTCGACGCCAGGCTGCTCGCGAGCTGCACCGGCAGCCGCTTCGGCCATCTGTTGCGTGCCTCCGGTCATCGTGTGATAGACGATCAACAGCGTTTTCATGGGTCGTTGCTCGCATTCGGCTTCGGGTGCGCCGACGGTATCGTCGAGTCCAGGCCAGATGGCCGGCCGGCACGGATGGGCGTCATTTGGCGTTCGTTTTTCCCCGGATCGACCGGTTTGCCTGCTCGCCGACAACGCGCGCATCGCAATGGTTTCGATCTGCCCGGGGAGCCGGATGCTTCCGGATGTGTCCGGGACCGCGTTCAGTCTTGCCGGCGATGCCGTGCAGCGCCGTCGTCGGGTCGCGCGTAGTACGCAAGGAACATATCGGCAGCCGATTCCGCGACCTTCTGCTGCTCCTGCGCCGTCAGCGGCGGCTGGCCCATCGTGATCTGCGGCCAGAACGCGAATGCCTTCACCGCGCCATGCAACTGATGCGCGGCGAACACCGGATCGGTGACCGACAGGCGACCGGCCGCCGCGGCCGCGCGCACCCAGACCGTGACATCTTCCTCGCGCTCGCCGAGACGCTCGACCATGTCGCGCGCCCGTTCCGGCGAATGGATGGCCGCGCCGATCGCGACACGCGCCAGCGCGAGAAAGGCCTCGTCGTTCATCAACCGCAATTTGCGGTCGAGCAACGCGAGCAGTTGCTCGCGCAGCGGCACGTCGGCGCGATAGGTCGGCGAACTGCCGGTGCGAGTCGCATCCCACAACTTGTTCAGGATCGCGGCGAACAGCGTCTCCTTACCGGGGAAGTGGTTATAGACGGTGCGCTTCGACACGTCCGCGCGCGCAGCGATACGATCCATGCTCGTCGCATCGTAGCCCGCGGCGAGAAATTCCTCGATCGCCGCATCGACGATGGCCGCGCGCTTTCGGTCGGTCAGACGCTGAGGGGGAGTACTGGTATCCATACAGAAATTTTACACCGGGCAGTTTACTTACCCCAAAAATAAACTACACTGTTTAGTGTACTTTATTCTCCGGACGAACCGACATGGCATCGCCTCTCGTTTTGATTCATCGCATTCTGGGTTTCGCGGCCGCCCGACGTGGCCGGACGCTCTCCGGCAGTTCGCCGCAGCACAACGGCGAGCGCTTTGCCAATGTCGCGCCGCGCCCCGCCGAAGGATTGGGCAAGACGCTGGGAATCGCGTGGAACATGCTGGTCAACAAGCCGCGTCATACCGTGCCCGCCGGCGCGTTGCCCGTCGATTCGCTGACCCGCGCGGAACTCGACGCGGCACCCGATCGCAGCCTGTATCGGCTCGGCCATTCGACGCTGTTGCTGAAGCTGCGTGGCGAATTCTGGCTGACCGATCCGGTGTTCGCGGAGCGCGCGTCGCCGTTTCGGCGTATCGGCCCCAAGCGCTTTCATGCGCCGCCGATCGCGCTGGAAGATCTTCCGCCGCTGCGCGGCGTGATCCTGTCGCACGATCATTACGATCACCTCGACCGCGACACGGTGCTCGCGCTGGCCGCCACCACCGACGTGTTCGTGACGACGCTGGGCGTCGGCGACCGGCTCATCGAATGGGGTATCGACGTGAACAAGGTCCGCCAGCTCGACTGGTGGCAAAGCATCGATGTGGCCGGGCTGACGCTGACAGCGACGCCTGCCCAGCACTTCTCCGGGCGCAGCCTGTTCGACGGCAACAGTACGCTGTGGGCGTCGTGGGTGATCGTCGACGACGACCTGCGCGTGTTCTTCAGCGGCGATACGGGTTATTTCGACGGCTTCCGGGAGATCGGCGAGCGCCTCGGGCCGTTCGACGTCACGCTGATCGAAACGGGCGCCTATGATGCGCAATGGCCGTACGTTCACATGCAGCCGGAAGAAACCGTGCAGGCGCACATCGATTTGCGCGGGCGCTGGTTGATGCCGATCCACAACGGTACGTTCGACCTCGCGATGCATCGCTGGCAGGAGCCGTTCGAGCGGGTCACGGCGCTGGCGCTCGTGCGCGGTATCGAGCTGTCGACGCCCAGAATGGGCGAACGCCTCGATCTCGACGCGCCGCATCGCGGCGAGCGCTGGTGGCGCACGGTCGACGAGCACGCGGCAACGCCGGCGGCGAAATCGCGACGCTGGCAGCTTTGCGCATCGCAGGCGACGAAGTAGTCCGCAATCGCCGCACGCGCCTTCCGGGAGGATGGCCGTGCAGCGGCGCCGGGTGGTGCATTCGTTGCCGGCTTCCCCGGCACGTCGACGGCCTGCCTGTCGACCCGATTACTAGAGTAGAGAAGTCATGCATCCGGCATCCCTCCGATACATATCCGGCCAACGCAATGATGACGTCGCCATCGCGGCATTCGACCAGGCGAGCGACCGTTCGACCGGTCGCAGCCGCGAGAACGAGCTACGACAGTCGCTCGCGGAGCGCGTCGCGAGATGGACCGAAGGAGTCGATCATCTCGACACGGCCATTCCCAACCTGAGCTTTCATCGAAGGGAAGCGCCGACGCAGCCGATGGAATGCATGGTCGAGCCGAGCTTCGGTCTCGTCGTTCAAGGCGCGAAGCGGGTCATGCAGAGCGGAGACGCCTATATCTATGACACGGACCGCTTTCTGATCACGTCACTCGACCTGCCCGGTTCGACGCAGATCATCGAAGCCAGCCCCGACAAACCGTTTCTCGGGCTCGGCCTCAAGCTCGATTTTCGCGTCATGGCCGAATTGATGATGCAAGTCGCGCCGGATCACGACGATGCGCCGGCCGGCCGCGGGCTCGTCGTGGGCGACATGACCGAGCCTCTGTACGACGCGCTGAACCGGTTGCTCGCGCTGCTGGACGACCCGAACGCGATTGCCGTTCTCGCACCGTATGTCGAGCGGGAAATTTACTATCGGCTGCTGACGAGCGACCAGGGCGCCCGCCTGCGTCAGATTGCGTCCGCCGGCAGTCAGTGCAACCGCGTGTCACGCGCGATCCGGTGGTTGCGCGCTCACTACGACGAGTCGTTGCGTGTCGATGATCTCGCGGCGCAGGTTCAGATGAGCAGTTCGACCTTCCATCACCACTTCCGTCAACTCACCGGCATGAGTCCTCTCCAGTACCAGAAATGGATACGCCTCAACGAGGCACGTCGGCTGATGCTGGCGGAGCGGCTCGACGCCGCGTCGGCAGCATTCAGGGTCGGGTATGCGAGCCCGACCCAGTTCAACCGGGAATATAGCCGGCTGTTCGGTAACTCTCCGCGAAGGGATATCGATAGCCTGCGAGGTGGCGGGGATGTCGCCTTGTCGATCGTCGCGAGTTATTGATGGCGGCACGGTGGGTGGGAATGTGTCGGCTATTACGGGTGAACGGCGCAGGACTGGCGCCTCGCATGCGGGATCGAGCGGACTCAGACTGAAATGCAGCGCCCAACGCCGATATGTTTTCAACTCGGATGAATTGCTCGGCGTCTCCCTTCCTGCTTATCGTCAAACATCGCCGACGTGTATCGTGCGGCCGGGTCCCATACTTTCACCTCTCCTTTGGCTACAGACGAACCGCCCGGAGCTGACGATTTCGGCGGACCGCCCCCTCCCCTCCCAACGGCTACGTCGGACCGGCCGCCTATAAATCCCCAATGTCAGCATCGTCTCGCGATGCTTCGCGACTCCGTTAATAGGAAGGCCGACGCATGCGTTGTCACGTGACAACTGGCGCTAAATATCAGAACTCCCACCAGTCAATGGACGGGGCGACGCGATCCAGTGATGCACTGATCCCCGCACTTCGACACCCGGAACAGTTGCTCCACCGCGAAACGTATTGAAAACTACGAATTACGTATTCGCCGCAACGAATCTCGGTGAAGCCGCGCCAATCTTCGTTGCCCACATGCCAAAAAACCATACGCCCCCATTTCCGGGCATCACCAAGCTCATTTGCCGTGAAACAGCATGAAGAATATGGCGCAAACCATTGCCACACAAGGATTTCTGGCAAGCGTCGATTTTCGGAAAATGTTTCACGAACCGACCCGTTCGCGTTGCTACACGTCGCCAACACATGGATTCGACGCCAATAGTGACCCAGATTGCATGAATCTCCCTGCATATCGGGGCCCTCCAGCGCGGAAATTTGATATTCGCTACGAAACCAGCCCCCTGCCCTATTGGCCCATGCGAGCGGCAATGCAGGGTTTCGTACTCTCTATAAATAGGGACACATCATAGTCATCCCTATATCCCGCACGAACATGCGCAGCAATCGCTCAGCGCGTTGCGCCAGCACCCCGAGCGTACACACGAAGATAAGGGAATCAAGCTGCTGACTACACAGTTCGTACCGCGCCACCCCAGACGCGCCTTGCAACGCCTCCCCGGGATACTCCGCTCCCATATAGCCATCCGTTGCCCGAGCTTTCAGGCGCCCGCTCCCGTTGTCACGTGACAACCGGCGACTCACCCACGAGCCGGCGGGACCAGAAATATCCCCACCGGCTTTCTTCCTGAGCAACATGCCAGCTACGCACCGGGCATCGGCAATCACGACTACGTCTTGACGATCGAAAGGTTGCTCCTGGGAGGCGCGCTTGAATGTGTTTGTCACGTGACAACCCGTCTCATCGCCGGATAGACGTACGTCAGGATTATGTGAAGCACCTCTGTAATTGAAATGAAGCGATTCTTCCGCAGCCCACGTCGCAATCGCATCGAGAACTTTCGCTCGATATGGCCAGACCTCGAAGCAATCAATGCCCGGAGACTTGTCACGTGACAACCGGCTTCTTCCTCGAGACCGCGCAACATCGTCGTCTCGGGTTCGTATCGAATTCCGTATGAGACCAAGTGCGACGAGACATCAATTCTCCACGCAACGGTTTCATCGTCGATGTTCAACGCCAGCTGAATTTGCCCGCGTTCGCTGCGCGTTCGTGCAGCCGTGATTGGTTATTTTGTATTTTTTTAGTCAATACGCGTAAATGACGCCTTGGCCGTTCGGCCTATTTGTCACGTAACAACCGCGGAGATCAAAAGATATTCACTCCATCGAACACTTTTCTGGACATTTCGGTAATAACTGCATATATTACGCAAAACTCCTTGGAGGGATTTAATGGCTTTCAAGATCGCCGTCAGTAATCAAAAAGGTGGGACGGGAAAGACGACCATCTCCGTCAACATCGCGGCTGCGTTCGAAGCCGGCGGCAACAAAGTCGCGTTGATCGATGCCGACCCTCAGGGCACTTCCGTCCGTTGGGTCACGAGCGGCGAGAACACGCTGCCGATGACGGTCCTTTCGCTGGCTCCCGCCGGCCGCGGCATCGGGGGCGAGATCAAGAAGCAGGACGCGAACTTTGATGTGATCGTCGTCGACTGCCCCGGCAACCTCGAAGATCCGCGTATCGCATCCGTCCTGGAAGTGGCCGACTTCTGCCTGGTGCCGCTTTCGCCATCGCCGGCCGATCTGTACAGCACGGTCGCGATGATCCGCATGATCGAATCGATGCGCGCCGTTCGAAATCCTCAACTTTCTTCCGCATTAATGCTGAATAGCGTCAATGGAAAAACTAAAATGCGTGAAGAAATTTTAAAAATTCTACGGGCTGAAGAAATAGGGGAGCATCTGCTCGACAGCCAGATCGCGCAACGCGAGGTCTATCGTCAGACGTTCGCGCTCGGCACCACGATCCATCACCACAATCGATACCTGAAGGGCCTGAAGGAAGCCCGCGCGGAAATCGAAAAGCTGGTCACGGAAATGGCCCAATACATCGCGTCGACGCGCGCTACCGGAGCCGCCCATGGCTAAGGACACCTCGAAAGACAAGAAACCGACCGGCAACCTGCATCTCGCAGCCGGCCTGTTGCGCGGACTCGCGCAGGAAAATGCGGCGCTCGAAACGCGGCTGCCCGAGCCGGCGGCCGCACCGGCCGCCGTCGTCGACACGGCGCCTGCCAGTGGCCCGGCCGGAACCGCGCCCGCCGGTACGCCCGAGCTTGGCGCGCCGCAGAAGGTGCTGGTCAAGGACTGCATCCCGAACCCGTTCAACCCGCGCGTGTTCTACTCGGAATCGAGCCTGCACGAGCTCGCGCTGACGTTGAAACGAGAAGGGCAGATCGAGCCGATCAAGGTCACGCGGCTTCCCGAGTTCCCCGGCAAGCTCGTCGTAATCGACGGACAACGCCGGCTGCGCGCGACGAGCATTAACGGCGACGAAACGATTAATGCGACGTTCCGCACCGATCACACGCCCGAGCAGCTCTACACGATCGCGTATCGGGCGAACCACGACCACGAACGCCAGACGATCTTCGATGATGCGATCGCGTGGAAACGTCTCCTGGACGAGAAGGTCTTTTCCGACCAGAACACTCTGGCGGAGAAAATCGGCAAGGACAAGGCCTCGATCAGCAAGACGCTGTCGCTCAACGCGCTGCCGAACACGCTGCTGGAGCGGATGGCCAGTGCGAACGACGTGGTCGGTCTGCAGGCTGCGTACTTCCTGAAACTGATCTTCGAACGCCTCGGCGAGGCGACGGCCGATCGGCTGCTGACGGCCGTGATCGACCGGAAAAAATCCGTCCGCGATCTCGAGAATTTCCTGCGTGCGCAGAGTGACGGCACCAAGAAGGCCGGGCGTACGCGCTATAGCGTTCGTCATGATTTCGCGCTCGAATCGCGCGCGATCGGCCAGTTGAAGACGTATCCGGACGGGCGTCTGGACCTGCAGCTCAAGGGCGTCGACGCATCCCACCAGGAAGCGCTTGCCGACAAGCTCAAGACCGTCATCGACGCGTACGTCGCGGAGCTGGCCACGGCCCCGTCGAAGTAACGCGCTAGCGGCAAAAGGCCTCGCCTTCGCGCTGCGCCGTCAAGCCCGACCGCGACATGGTCCGGCGCATGGTGCGCACAACGGCGAGGCCTCGTTCAGTTGCCTGCGAGACTGCTTTTGAGCAGGAATTCCAGCAGGTCGTCCGAGGTCGGCTCGCCCCACGTATCGAGCGCCAGCCACCGGAAGAAACTGGTTTGCGCCAGCTTGCTCGCCTTCTTCTTCGGCGACAGCGTCAGGTCCTTCGAACCCGCCACCGTCTCGTTGTAACGCTCGATCAGCTTGGTCTGGTCGTCGATCTCCAGTTCGCGGAAATACGCGCCGGCTTCCTCGACCTTCGCCGCCAGATACTTGTCGCGAATCTGTTCCTGCTTACTCTGCGCGGATTCCTTCGCCGGTGCAGCCGCCTCGGTTCCCTGCCCATCGGCCAACGTGTAGCCGTGCGTCAGCGCCTTGCGGAAGTACGCGGCGACGTTGTCGACCGGCGTCGCATTCTTCTTCGTAGTCCGATTGAGCGTATAGGCGATCGCCGCCTTGATGCGCTGCACGCCGTATTGCGTGATCAACCGGCGCGCTTCCGAGCGCGGAATGCCGAACTTCGCGACCTCCTCGACCAGCGCTTCGTTCTTGACGTCGCCGTCTTCGACCGTATCGGTGCTCTGCTTGCGCGTCACCTTGAACTGCACGGCTTCCACGCTGCGGCCGGATTTGTGTTCGATCAGCTCGAGCGTGTGGTCCGATACTTCGTTCACCTCCTGGATGCACGGCACCAGGACCTTGCTCTTGAACAGCTTGTATTCCTTGTACGACTGCGACGCCTTGTCCTGGCCGAGAATGAGGTCACGGAATTTCGGCAACGGAATCTTCGCGGTGATGCCGATCCCCTCGTAACGCACCGTGTTTTCCCACAGCGCGAGCGAATGCGACCGCCGGAACTCGCGGGCGATCCGCATATCGATCAGCGCGTAGATTTCGGGATTGAGCAGTTCGCTGCGAATCTGGTCGGAGAAGCTGTACTTCAGCACCGATTGCTCGAGCTCCGCGCCGGCGAGCAGGCCCGACGCTTTCCAGACCGTCGAACGGTCCGCGGCCAGGTAGTCCCAGTTGACGACGGTACTGATCAACGAGTTGACCGTGTCCTTCACGTACTTCGTGTTGTTGCTGTTCAGCCCGCTCTCGTGCGACAGCGACGCGATCGAAATCGAGAAGCTCGTTCGGCCCGGTTCGAACGCCTCCTGCCGAAGCGCGTTCTTGATCAGCGAGCTGAACATCTTGCGCTGCTGCAGACCGATCTTGCCGGACTTCGGCGCGATATGAATCGCCTGGACCGCCTTGCGCAGCAAGTCGGGCGGCTCGGGGGTCTGAAACAGCGAAACCTGTTTGTCTGAGCCTTTGCTTGCGGGCTTGCGCGGCATCGTGGTGTCCGGGTAAGGTTGCCTTATTGAGAGCGGACTTTATACCTTTTCGCGCCACGGAGCAACGTCCTTGCTCTAGCATCACTTTCACTATCTTGTCTAAGTATCAGATATGGAAGGAAAAACCTTGTTTCAACGATTTGCGCCGAGCCCCATATCCGTCTACCTGTTGATCAAAATTCCTCCCAAAAGCCGCTACCTTTCCCGCCCGCGTCGCGAAACCCGGCACAAGATTTGCCACCACGAAGGTACCCATCCATGGGGGAAAACGAATGGAATCGAGATCGCAAGAGGGATACGTGGTGCCCTGCAATACGGCCGCGATTTCTCCCATAACTTGCTACCTTTGTCGGTTCCCATACGAGGGTACCTGTCAGCGTCGTCAACCGCATTGCTTTCCGGCCCGAAGGGAGAAATCGCTCCCATAAAAGGCAACCTTCCGATTTCCCCATAAAAGGTAACCTGTCCGGAGCCCCGCTCCTGTCTATGGGAAAGCTTTATAGGACTGTTGAGCGAAGGACAGCGAATCGATCGAAACCAGCTCCCATACATGGGTACCTTTGAAATGCCCCATAACCGGCTACCCGAAGAAAATCTCTGTGCATCGATTCGACTATCGACGCAAAAAAGCGCCCCATAAAAGGCTACCTCCATGCGTTCCCATAGACGACTACCTCACGCGATTGACGGTCGATTTCCCATAACCGGATACGTTCGCCCCATATCCACAACCCTGATTTCCCACAACCCGGTACCCCAAACCCCAAATCCACAGACCTGAAGCCCCAAACCCTTCCACCTGTGCTCCCATAAATGGGTACCGAACACCGCTCAAACCCATGCCAGGCAAGGCTGTGAGCCGTCTAAAAGTAGTTAAAGAAGTAAACGTGGTTTACCAAAGATGTAAACACACGTGTGCTTGCACAGAAAGACGAACCCCATAAACCGCTACCAATGGGAGTCGTCTATGGGAAGCCAACCGCCCAGATTTCCCCTCCGCGCTCCCTTTGGCCCTGTTTGACCCGCCGTTCCTGAAAGGCTTCAGGCGTGGCAAGGCATTCCGAGGAGGTGAGTACCCACTCACAAGCACCGAAACGTAGAAACTTATGGGAGGAAATCCCTGGATTCGACGTAGAGGTTCCCGTTTATGGGACCCGAAAACGGGCCGCGTGACCCTCCTGCCGCCTGTGATCGACCAGCCGAACGGATCGTTCGCTTTCCTTCACAGCAGTTCGAAATCATCCGGGACTGCCCGCGAATGGTTTTTTGTACTCGCACGGCCTCGTCTACGGACAAATTATTGTCGATCGCCTGTGACGCTGCTCGCCAAATTTAGCCTGTGGACTGTGCCCGGAGGAATCCGCGCCGGGCTGTTTTTCATCCCCACGCCCCGTCTGTTTTTCTACCTTTAAACCACGGCCGGGAAGTTTTGCTGTGGCCGCTGCAGGCAACGAGGGACTCATACCACGGCCCGAAAAGCAGACCGGATGCCGAAAAGCCATCGCACAGTGTGCCCCTTGGGACGACTTGGCACACTTCATCGATATCGTTGCCACCCAACGTGAAGATGCCGTCGGTGCCGAAGCTCACCGCAACCGATTTCCACGATGCTCCCGAACCTGCTCACCTTTCCCCCGAAGCGGAATCCCGGAAAAGCTCACCGATCGGATAAGGTACAGGTATAAGCAAGCTGTGCAGATCGCCGCTCCGTCCACATAAGGCACTCTCGATGGGAGCAAACAAGAAACGATCGGCATCGATATGTGACGCCCGACGCGTCGGCAAGCACGGCCGCATCGACGGACAAGCCTTCGCTCCATATGTATCTCCACCGGACGCGCGCTGATCGCTCATGTTGGGTTGTAGCGCATGCGTGCAACCAATCGAGCCGACGTCTTCACCGCTCGCACTAGCCGGCCTTTTTCGTCAGACCCGTCCATCGACAGAGAGCCTTGTCTCCACAGGTAACCTTTTGCATCACGAGGTGGCAACGGTTGCCGGACGAATCGCCGCACGCCGAAACGACGCAACGTAATCGTCTTGATCGTCGACGAAGCGAATCGTGGTCGTTTATGGGAGGAACCGTCGCTCGAGCCGCATCGAACGATGTCGTGACGTGTGGATCGACTGCCGCTGCGGTGATCGCGCAAGCACGACGATACCCACGTCGCGTATCGGCGTATCGGTATCACCACCCGTGAAACAGCCATCGGGGCCTCGCGCCGTATCGCGTACCGCGATTTCCGTCATCGAGCGCAGGACCTACGTTGTCTCCCATACGTATATCCCCAATTCCGTCAGCACGTTGACGCCACAATTCTTGCGACACGGTTATGATGCACAGGTCCTGATCGCGACATGACGACCGATCAGGGCAGGGGCGGTATCTCGATGGTTTTTCAAACCGTGATGGTCATCAAAAAAGAGAGTTCAGCGATGCGAATCCAGATCAGAAAACTCACGTTGGCTGCTACCGCAGCCGCTTTCCTGTTCGGCTCGGCCGTTCCGGTTTTTGCGCAGGAAACCGCCAGCGCACCGGCTGCACCGGCAGCACAGGACGCCAAGGCCGCGAAGAGCGAAGCACGCAAGGCGGCCAGGGCCAAACGCAAGGCCGAACACAAGGCCGCGCGTGCGAAGAACAACGCCGAGCTGAAGAAACTCGAAGACGCCGGTTACAAGCCGGCGGCCAATGATCCGAACTATCCGCAGAATCTGCAGAACGCGGAGAAGAAGGCCGGCGCAGCCAGCCAGTAAGCGTTGTCCGGCGGCAAGCCATGGCTCCGTCCGCGGCTTGCCTTCGTGCGTCGCAATCATGCGATGCACGAAGGCAAACACGTTCCGCAGGTTTATCCAATTTGATTCGGAATCCTGCTCATATTGAAAATGTACAACACGCAGGCAGGGGTGGTGAGCGCCACCCACCCTACACAGTCGCCCTTCCCGTTGCCTTCAGCCAGTCCTTGAACGCGCGTACGGCGTCATCGTCCGCCCGTGCGGACGCCACATACGTGAAGTAGCGCCATGGCGGCAGCGCCGGTTCGCTGAACGGCTGCACGAGCCGGCCTTCGGCGATGTCGTCGGCGACGAGCGCGATCGGCCCCATCGCGACGCCGAGCCCGTCGAGCGCGCCTTGCAGCGTCAGGTAGAAATGCTCGAGGGTGAGCGAGTGCCGCGGCACGAGGTTCGGATGCCCGGCCGCCGCGAGCCACTCCGGCCACATGCCCGGATAGGTTGCCGCGTGCAGCAGCGTGAAGCCGGCGAGATCGGCGGGTGTATCCAGCGACCGGCCCTCCAGCAACTTCGGCGCACACACCGGCAGCCGGACTTCGGACAGGAATTCCTCCGCGACGTACCCGTCGATGGCCTGCGGGCCGCCGCGAACGATCAGGTCGACCTTGTCGCGCAACTTGTCGATCGGCTCGTTCGACGTCGACAGCCGCACCTCGATGGCCGGATGCGCGACCTGGAACGACGACAGCTTCGGGACGAGCCAGCGCAGCGAGAACGTCGCGGGTGCACTGACGCGCAGCACGCGCTGCTGTGCGTGGCCGAAATGCTGTGCGGTGGCGAGCGCGATCCGGTCGAACGAAGCGCCGACCTCGGCGAGGTACGCGCGGCCGGCCGCGGTCAGTTCGACGCGCCGGTTGTGGCGTTCGAACAGCGGCCGGCCAAGCCATGCTTCCAGTTGCTGCACATGCCGGCTGATCGCGCCGTGCGTCACGCACAGCTCGTCCGCGGCCAGCGTGAAGCTGCCGAGCCGCGCGGCGGCTTCGAACGCGCGCAGCGAATTCAATGGAGGGAGTCGTCGGGCCATTGCATCGTTTCGCGTGAAATTTACTCACACGATGGTTCAGGTTTAATCGTTTGATCGGGTGATCCGGCTCCGCCAATATGGCACACAAACGGCCGACCTGGCCGAACCAGTGTCTGAATTTCTCACATGGAGTACGGAGCATGCCGAACGTGGTGGTAGTGGGCGCCCAATGGGGCGACGAAGGCAAGGGGCGCGTCGTGGACTGGCTGGCGGCGCAGGCCGATCTCGTCGCACGCTACAACGGCGGTCACAACGCGGGCCACACGCTGGTCGTCGGCGGCAACACGTACAAGCTCGCGCTGCTGCCGAGCGGCATCGTGCGCGGCAAGCGTGGCGTGATCGGCAACGGCGTGGCGCTCGACCCCGAAGCGCTGCTCGCGGAAATCGGGCGGATGGCCGAGCTCGGGCTGCCGGTGACGCCGGACAACCTGTCGATCGCCGAGAACGCGACGCTGGTGCTGCCGATTCACCGTGCGATCGATGAGGCGCAGGAGCGTTTGCGCCGCGAACCGATCGGCACCACGCTGCGCGGGATCGGGCCGGCCTACGAGGACAAGGTCGGGCGTCGCGGGCTGCGCGTCGGCGATCTCGCGGAACCGGACGGGCTCGCCGCCAAACTCGACGTGCTCGTCGACCATCACAACGCGTGGTTCCGCGGCCTGGGGCTCGACGAGTACGATCGCGACGCGATGCTGGCGACGCTGGTCGCGCTCGCACCGAAAATCCTGCCGTTCGTGCGTCCGGTCTGGGCCGACCTCAACGACGCGACCGATCGCGGCGAGCGCATCCTGTTCGAGGGTTCGCAGGCCGTGATGCTGGACATCGACTGGGGCACGTACCCGTTCGTGACGTCGTCGGGCACCGTGGCATCGGCCGCGGCCGCCGGCACCGGGCTCGGTGCGGCGAAGCTCGGCCACGTGCTGGGTGTCACGAAGGCGTATGCGACGCGGGTCGGCGGCGGCCCGTTCCTCACCGAGCTGACCGACGCTACCGGCGAAACGCTGCGTGCGCGCGGACAGGAGTTCGGCGTGAATACCGGCCGGCCGCGACGCTGCGGATGGCTCGACGCCGCGCAACTGCGCCAGGCCGTCAGGATCTCGGGCATCGATTCGCTGGCGCTCACCAAGCTCGACGTGCTCGACGGCTTCGAGTCGATCGCGCTGTGCGTCGGTTACGAATTCGACGGCGCGCGCGTCGATCATCTGCCCGCGAGCCTCGATGCGCAGTCGCGCGCGAAGCCACTCTACGAACGGTTCGAAGGCTGGCAAGGCTCGGTGAAGGGCGTGCGCGAGCGGGCGGCGCTGCCGCGCGCCGCGCAGGATTTCATCGCGCGCATCGAAGCCGTGGCGGGCGCGCCGGTTTCGATGATCACGACCGGCGCGGAGCGCGACGACACGATCGTGTTGCGCGATCCGTTCGATGCGGCCGCCGCCGCGTAACGCGCGAGCCGCGAAGAGCGTCGATCGACGCGCGGTATCGTGGTCGGCCGGTCGTTTTTGCCGACCGTTCCCGTTGGTTCGTCGACCCATCCGGTACGGATGGGCGACCGGCCCGGATACCGTGCGGCGAACGGCTCGGCGGCACGATTCGGCATCCGGATCGTGCCGCATACGGCGAACTGGACACGTCTGCAACGCTGCTGTACTGTTCCGCACAATTCGCGCCAGACCGGCTCGTGCCGGCGCCGCCGGCCCCCTGGCCGCACGGCGGCGCGACGTGACAATCCCGGGGACAGGTCGATGGACACGTTACAGATGATGCGCATTTTCGTCCGGGTCGCGGAGGAGGGCAGCTTCACGAGCGCGGCCCAGCGCCTGGACATCACGACGGCCTACGCGTCGCGCTCGGTCGCGCAACTCGAAACGCATCTGCGCACGCGCCTGCTCAACCGCAGCACGCGCCGCATCGCGCTGACCGACGCCGGGCAACGCTATCTCGACCGCTGCCAGCGCATCCTCGGCTATATCGACGAAGCGGAAGCCGAAGCGGCCGACGCGCAGGCGAAGCCGTCCGGACGGCTGCACGTTCACGCGACGACGAGTTTCGGCCAGTCCTACGTGATGCCCGCGGTCGTGCGTTACCGCGAACGCTATCCGTCGGTCGCGGTCGAGCTGACGCTGTCGCAGCACGTGCCCGACATCATCGACGAAGGCTACGACGTGTCGCTGCAGCTGAGCACGACGGAGCTGCCCGATTCCGGGCTGGTGTCGCAGCGGCTCGGTGACGTGGGCAGCGTGCTGTGCGCGTCGCCTGCCTATCTGAAGGCGCGCGGCACGCCGCGCACGGTGAGCGATCTCGCCGGGCATGCGTGCCTGCGGCTCGTCACGCCGCTGTTTCCGCGCGACCGCTGGCACCTCGACGGCCCGAACGGCCGCGAAACGGTCGAACTGCCGCTGCCGGATTTCCAGGTGAATATCGCCGATGCGCTCGGCACCGCGCTGCGCGCGGGGCTCGGGATCGGCTCCCTGCCGATGTCGGCGGCGCTGCCCGCGCTCGCGAGCGGCGCGCTGGTGCGTGTGTTGCCCGATTACCGGCTGCAGAAGCTGACGGTCTACACGTTGTATGCGTCGCGTCAGTATCTCGATGCGAAGATCCGCACGTTCGTCGATTTCCTGCGGGAATGCGTGCCCGAGATGCTGGCTGCCGACGAGGCTGCGTTGAACGCTTGTTGCGCGTCCCGTCAATCCTGATTCACGCACGATCGGTACGTGAGTGCCGCGCACGGTCTTTCGGCTTGATGGAAATGGTTCGCATTCCTTTGTTAAAAGCGAGTGGCGCAGGAATGTGTGCGGACCGTTCCGGCCAACGATGCCCGTGCCATCGGCATGCCTTTATGAAAACGCTCGCTTTCGATATCGAACATCGTTGGTTCGGCCAGCGGTAGCCGCCTTTTAGAATCGGTTCGACCTGCTTCATCGCATGCGCGCTTCGTGCGCGCCCACTTCATCGAACCCGAAACGACATGGCAGATCGACACTCCAGCATCCGCCGCCGGCTCATTCATGCCGGCCTGGCGATCGCGACAGGCGCCGCCGCCCACCCGGGCCTTGCGCTGGCCAGCGCGGCCGGCGCGCGGACGTTGCGCATCGGTTATCAGAAAGGGCCGCTCAGCCTGCTGAAGGCGCGCGGCACGCTGCAGGGCAAGCTCGCGACACTCGGCGTGAACGTCACGTGGACCGAATTCCCGTCGGGCCCGCCGCAACTCGAGGCGCTGAACGCGGGATCGATCGATTTCGGCGATGTCGGCGAAGCGCCGCCGATCTTCGCGCTCGCGGCCGGTGCGCCGCTCGTCTACTACGCGCAGACGCCGGCCGGTCCGGCGACCGAAGCGGTGGTCGTCGCGAAGGATTCGCCGGTCAAGACCTTTGCCGACCTGCGCGGCAAGCGCATCGCGCTGGTGAAGGGATCGAATACGCACTTCCTGCTGGTGAGGCTGCTGCAGGCCGCGAAGCTCGGCTATACAGACGTCACGCCGGTCTGGCTGTCGCCGTCCGATGCGCGAGCGGCGTTCGAGAACCGCTCGGTCGATGCGTGGATCATCTGGGATCCGTTTCTCGCGGTGGTCCAGCAGGCATTCGGCGCGCGCATCGTCGCGGACGGCACAGGGCTCGTCGAGAACCGCAGCTACTATTTCGCGTCGCGCACGTACGCGCAGCACAATGCCGACGTGCTCGACGCGGTCGTGTCGGAACTGGCGACGGTCCAGCGCTGGCTCGATGCGAACCGCGCGCAGGGCGCGGCCGAATTCTCGAAGCTGTGGGGCATTCCGGAGCCGGCCGTGGCGCTCGCGTTTCGCCGCGCGCGCTTCGGCGTCGAGCCCGTCACCCGTGACACGCTCGCGTACCAGCAGCGCATCGCGGACGTGTTCTATCAGGCCGGCATCCTGCCGAAACGCGTCGACGTCAGCCTCGCTGCGCCGCCCTCGCTCGCGTGAACGTGTAGCCGGCCCGACGGTCGGGGGCGCGGCGAGCAACTTCCTCGCTTGCGAAATCCGGTCATGGCGCGACCCGCGACAGCGGCACCGCTTCGCCGCGCAACCTCGCGACGTCGCGGCCCGGTGCGTCGCCGAACAGCCGGGCATATTCGCGGCTGAACTGCGACGCACTCACGTAGCCGACGCTTCGGCATGCCTGCCGCGCATCCATCGCCGACAGGCACATCAGGCGGCGCGCCTCCTGCAGCCGCAGCACCTTCTGGCATTGCAACGGACTCATCGACGTAACCGCACGGAAGTGATGGTGGAAGGTCGACGGACTCATCTCCACCTGTCGCGCGAGCGCGTCGACCGCCATCGGATCGAGGTAGTGGTCGCGAATCCATGCGACGGCGCGCGAGATGCGCTGGGTCGTCGAACCGGCGTCGCCGATCTGCGCGACGCGCGCGCCCGACGGGCCGCGCAGCAGCCGGATGAGGATTTCGTCGACGATCAGCGGTGCGAGCAGGTCGAGGTCGTCCGGTTGTGCGATCAGTTGCATCAGCCGCGCGACGGCGTCGACGATTTCGGGCGTTGCGTCGAGCGTGTCGAGCGCGCCGTAGTCGACCGCCTTCGGCAGTCCGTGCGGAAAGACGACCGGCGTGAGCGCCGCGATGCGGCGCGGATCGAGTTCGAGTTGCGCGTAAAGGAACGGCTCGGCCGGGTTCGCGCGCGTCACGCGTCCGGTCACGGGCAGGTCGGCGATGGCGACCAGCATCCGCGATTCGTCGATCCCGTAGGTAGCGTCGCCGACCCGTATCGATTTCGCGCCTTGCCCGACGAGGCTCAGGCACGCATGATGCACGCCATGGTTCCATTGCGGCGACGGCGCGGAGGCGCGCGCGACGCGCATGCCGCGCAATGGAAGGTCGAACATGCCGTCGTGCGGCGCGTACGCGGCGATCAGCGCCGCGAGCCGGGCCGTGGCTAACCGGGCGGGCGACCGGGCATCGTGATCCGGCGGGGTGCGCGGTTGAGGCGGCGTTCGGGCGTCGATTTCCATGTTGGGTAAGCGGTTGGCGGAGTGAGCGATGCAATGCGTGCGGCTGCGATCCCCTGTCGAGGCGCATGGCACGGCGCTCACATCGTACGGCGAGTCGAGCGCGCGGGATTGCCTAAACCTGTCCGAAATTAGCCCGATCATCCGGACCTGCATGGTCGGCGGCCGCGTCGCCCGTCGGTGCAGGGTGTGCAGCGCACAAATTCGGAAATTAAGGCAAAACAATCGCAGGATCGGGCAAGCCATTTTCCGGCGGTTTCCCTACCATTGCACCTGCTGAAGGAAATGCGATTCAGCGCGCCCGGATGATGCGGGCGACACCGTCCGCGTGATGCGCGGACGCCGCCGGCCTTGCCGCGTGCGTCGCCGCCGCGAATCGCCGGAAAAGACTCAGGACTGCTACTGAACGATCGTGCATCGGGCTTGCCGAGGCCGGTTTGCGCCCGTTGCAAGCCGGCGCGTGCCCGTCGCGAGCGTGCCGACCGACCCGGCTGAGCCGGTGGCGGGGCCGCTGCATTGGCCGGGCCGATGCGGGCCGGCTGCGGCGCGGCGTCGGGTGCAGGTAGACGGGCAGTCGTCCGCGCAGGGGAATCCGGACAAATGGACCAACTTCAATCGATTCGGGCATTCGTGACGGTGGCAAGGGAAGGCGGGTTTCGCCGGGCGGCGACGCGGTTGCGCGTGTCGACCGCGATGGCGAGCCGGCTGGTCGACGCGCTCGAGACGCGCCTCGGCGCGCGCCTGCTTCAACGCAGTACGAGCCATCAGTCGCTGACGGAAATCGGCGAGCTGTATCTCGCGCGCGTCGAGCGGATTCTCGGTGCGATCGACGAGATCGACGGTCGTTTCGTCGCGATGGGCAGCAAGCCGGAAGGCGTGCTGCGCGTGGCCGCGCCGGTTGCGTTCGGGCTCAGCCAGTTGAGCGCGCTGCTCGATCGTTTCGTGCACCGGTTTCCGGACGTGCGGCCGACCGTGACGCTGACCGATGCCCACGTCGACCTGACTGCCGAGGACATCGACGTCGCGTTCCTGACGGACGGCATGCCGGTGTCCGGCGCACACGCGTTGCATACGCTGGCCGCGTACGAATCCGTGCGGGTCGCGGCGCCCGATTATGTCGCCGCGCACGGCGGCGCTGCGGCATCGGGCGACTGGCCGGACATCGCGGCCGTGCGGCTGGAGCTGCCGGCGGCCGATGACGACCCCATGGCCGGGGTGCGATCCGGTGCGGCAACGAGCAATGCAGGCGTCGGCCATCTCGAGATGGCGCGGCGGCTGGCCGTGGCCGGCATGGGTGCCGCGGTGTTGCCCGCATATCTCGTCGAGGCCGATCTGGCAGCCGGCACGCTGGTGCGCGTGGCCCCACTGCACCCGCTCGCGCCCGTCACGTTGAAGCTCGCGCATGCGCGTGCCGCGCGTTTGCCGGCCGCCGCGCGCGCGTTCATCGAATTCGCCGGCGCCGCATTCCGGCCCGCGCGCTAGCGGTCTGGCCGAACCCTCGGCACCGCGCGCCCGCGAAGGCCGCGGGCTCGCCGTTCTTTTTTCGGAAGCAGTTCGGCAAACGAACGCTCCGCAGGGTGCAACGCACACCCGCAACACGCGTCCGCATCCGCGGCGGACAGGACATTGCAGGTCTGCCGCGCGTCAGGGCCATGAGGAGATCTGGTGATTCCCATTGAAAGTCGTCTAATTGTGAGAGGTCGCTCCATGCGCGTCGAACGGGTTCCATACCGCTTAATCACTGCCGCAACGGTTGCCGTTTTCCTGGCCGCGTGCGGGAAAAAAGAAGCGGCGCCGCCGCCGCAAACGCCGGAAGTCGGCGTCGTCACCGTCCAGCCGCAAGCCGTGCCGGCGGTGACCGAACTGCCGGGCCGCACCAGCGCGTTCCTGGTCGCGCAAGTGCGTGCGCGGGTCGACGGCATCGTGCTGCGCCGC